>CAWFYI010000002.1:0-13218 GCA_963820105.1 uncultured Candidatus Saccharibacteria bacterium
TTCACGGAAGAGGAATTGCCGGCTACGTCTTTCTGCCCGTTGTTGGTGGCCGGTTGCGCGGGGAGCTTATTGATGGCGGCGGAGGGTTTGCTGACAGGGGTTTTCTTAAGCACGTGGATCGTGTTCGTCAGCTCAAGAGCCGGTGAATACGCCGCCTGCTAGAACTAGTATGAGCACGGCGTAAAAAAGCTTGCGACGGCGTATTCTATGCATTCCTAGCATGATTTTTGTTTTAATGAATCCATATAATTATTATAGTACTTCTTATTCGGTATGACAAGCCATAAGCGCTATATCCAACGAGATTTTAATGGTGCTGGGCGCGCCATGCGGCCCACTGCCAGGAAAGCTTCGGTGCGTACTCTAATTTGTATGTTTTGGCGTTGCCGCCCAGGATGAACCGCTGTGCCGGATTAAGCTGTTCGTATGCCGCATACGGTAGCCGCCGTTAATCAGCCAGCCTCTCTCCGCGTTCATGTTCAATTCGATACTGCCGGGAGCAGTCCTGTGTAGCACTATCTTGTCGGGCGACCAATAAGTAACCCTGGCGTTATGAGTAAGCACGAAAGTGCAGCGCCGGTTTACGTTGATTCCGCACTTGCTGGTATTCAATACGCCGTCCAGGGTTTCAATCGTCGAGTCATCGCTATATACCTGGCCCAGGTTCTGCCCGGTGGTGTAGTAGTAGAAATGCATGGGGTGGGTAGCGGCGTCCAAGTGCTTGCGGCCGTTGTCGTATTCGTTGAACGCGGCCAAAAGTGCGCTTTGGGAACGGCAACCTCCTGGGCTCTGGCGCCAATCAACGAATTCCAGGCAAAAAGCTCTACCACACCCAGGGCCAGCAACACATTGACGAGCTTCTTGTTTCTGGGCCAGACCGCCAAGAAGATTAATACGGCGAACATGGTGAAGACCAGCCATCTGGAAGCGACGCGTGTCTGTGAAAAGCCGGGCAGGTCCCTGAGCAGATGGAACAGCGATGTCTTTGACGAGTCGCCGAGTGCAATAAAAAAGGTGATGACTCCGACGAGCAGAATCGTTACGACCAATCTAAGGCTGGCTACGCGTGGAAAATCCCTTCGCGCGAGTCCTATTACTGCCATCGCGATGGCACACACCAGTGCCAGGCCGGCACCCAGTCCTATATACATGGAATACTCTGCCCAGCCCCACTGCAGGTTGGCGGGCACCGCCAGGTGATTTCCTATCGGCAGGAACAGGGCCTTCAGAAGTACCACCGGAGTATTCGGCATGTCGTGCAGCACGATACTGGATTTCTCATTGGCGGTTATGAATGAGTATGTCGTTATGAACCTATAGCCAGTCAGCACTATAATGACGCCCAGCGCCTTGGCGCCGAACATTAGGTCGCTAAGGTGCAGCTGCCACTCCAGCGCCAATCCGCGGCGCCCGCTTTCAACCGGCAGAAACGATACCAGCAGATAAAGTACCAGCACGAACGCCATCATCAGCAGAGCATAGTGGATGGAGCTTAGGATAATCAGCGATTCCAGCAGGCCGAACCAAAGCCAGCTCAACTTGTTGTTCCGACGGAAAACGAAGTAGACCAGCCATGGCAACAGGAAGAAAAGCGCGAAAGTATAGTGGCTGATGTTATGCCCCGCGAAAAAGCCGGAGAATATCCATATATATGAAATGAGCAAGGCGCGGAGCCTGGAGCTGGCGAACATCCGCCGGCAGAGGATGTACATACCCCAGAAGCCCGCAACCGCGTAAATTACATAGGAAAGCTTTAATCCGTAGACAGCGCCCAGGGGCAGGACCAGCAGGGATTGCAGGCTGAAAAGACCGAACTGCGGGTTGGCGAACAGGGGCAGGCCGCCGGACATCCACGGATTCCAAAGCGGGAATTGGTGGTAGTGCACTACGCTTAGGCGGAAGGCCTCGTACAACTGGGCGTAATAGTCGAAATCGCCCACAATGAGCTTCTGGCCACTCGACAGATAACCCCAGAAGAACACCAGCAGCGGAACCGTTGCTAAACCACCGAACAACAGCTTTATCCGCCAGCGCGTCCACAGTGCCGCGATCCGGCCGCTAAGGTCTTTGTGGAACAGGATCTTCTTATAAAAAAAGTAGTTCCAGGCGGCGGTTATCAGCAGGGCCAAGGTCCGGCTTATGATTACTAGCCGCGACGGGAATACAGCCACGACCAACAGGGTGAAGACATAGTTGAAAGCCACCAGCAGGCCGTATCCGACCACTTGGTGGGTTATGGTACGGACGGTTTTCTGATAATCCTGGAAAGCGAAGAGTTTCTGGAAGAAGAACGAAGTGAGCAGGCCGATCCAGAAAGCGATGGCCGTGGCTGCCTCGGACGACAGACCTACACCCCAGTGCAAAGCCACCAAACAGGCCAGCTCGATAGCGTATGATAGCCCACCGGCCAATACATACCTTACAATACGCCGATCAGATAACTTGTTTTTCACGACTCCTGGTATTGTACAATACTCTAAGAGCATACAGTTATGAGCAGCAACAAGAAAAAAGTAGTGATCATCGTGCCTTGCTACGACGAAGAGGCGTCCTTGCCGCATTTGTTGGAAGCTCTGGGTAGCTTAAGGGCAAAGATCAAGGACTACCACGTTGACATTCTGCTAGTAAACGACGGCAGTACCGACGGCACACAGAAAATAATTGAAGACTTCAGCGGCGAGCATTCTTACATTTACTACCGCGAGTTCAGCGGCAACGCCGGTCACCAGTCGGCGCTCAGGGCCGGTCTTAACGCGGCCGCCGCTTATAATGCCGCGGTAATGATGGACGCGGATATGCAGCATCCGCCCGAACTCATACCGGACATGCTAAAGGCGTGGGAAGACGGCGCTAAGATCGTTCAGATGGTGCGCAAGGATACCGCCAGGGAGGCAGGCGTACTCAAATATGTGACCTCGAAGGGCTATTATAGTTTCATCAACTCCATGTCCAGTTTGCACTTGGAATATGGTGCGTCGGACTTCCGTCTAGTTGACCGGTCGGTTATCCAGACCGTTGCCGAGAGCAAGGAAAACGACCTGTTCTTGCGCGGCTATTTCTCGTGGCTGTCTGTGCCAAAGGCCAATATACCTTACAGCCCGCGGGAACGCGTGGCCGGCAGCAGCAAGTACAGTCTGGGCAAGATGTTCGGCCTGGCCTACGAAGGCGTGTTGCAGTTCAGTGAAAGACCGCTCTTGCTGGCCGTAGGGCTGGGCATGATCCTGGCCGCCGCTGCGTTCATATACGGGCTAGTTCTGATTATCCGCTTCTTTGTGGGCGCGCATCTGGTGAGCGGCTGGACGTCGCTTATGGTGACCACGCTCTTCCTTTTCGGTATAAATTTCATACTCATCGGCGTAATCGGCGCCTATTTGGCGCATGCCATACGCCTGGAAAAGCAGCGCCCTGAATTCATAATCAGTAAAGAAAAGCTTCCAGATTAAGAGCGGGCTATGATAGTCGACAAGGTTAAGGACAACAAGGCCTTCGTCCTGGTTTGCGCCGTTTATTTGTTCGCGGGATTATTGCTGGCTCTTACGTGGTACAGGTATCAGCTGAATCCGGATGCGACGTCGTATTTTTCCATAGCCTATAAATATGCTCACCTTGACGTCCGGCATGCGGTGAACGGCTACTGGGGCCCGATGCTGTCGTGGCTGCTGGTACCTGCGGTCTGGTTGCACGCAAATCTAATTATCTCGGCGAAACTTATATCCCTTGTAGCCGGCCTGGCGACCCTCGTCCTAACGTATACATTTATGATTAACAGGGGAGTTAACCGCCTGTTGGCCAACATCGTCTGCGTTATTCTGGGCGTCCTCCTCATCACTGTAGCGATGACGTCTATAACGCCGGATGTGCTCATGACCTTCTTCTTCGTTCTGTATGCCTTTAGCCTTGTAAACTTCACGGTGAAACCTACAAATACTAAAGCGGTCGGACTCGGCGCCATCGGCGCGGCGCTTTATTTTACCAAGGGCTTCGGATTCTACTTCTTCATTGCAGTTACACTTGCGGTGATGATCTGGCAGTCATGGAACAAAAAACACGACCGGAGAGTCCTTAAGCGCTATTTGTTGTTGTTTGCGGTCTTTGCGGTTATCGCAGCACCCTTCATAACCGTCATATCTGTGAAGTACTGTCATCTGACCATAAATACTGCGGGTAATTTTGACCGCAACCTATATGGTCCGGCGTCCGGAGGCACTCAGTACCCTATGGTTGTCCAGGGGCCTTTCGCGCCACCGAACGGTTCAGCGACCAGTGTCTGGGAAGACCCGACGCCGCTGACGCCGCTGATTCCGGGCTATGGCTGGAACCCACTTGGCTCGGCACACAACAGGAGTTACTTTATCCATTCGGTCTTAGGCAATAACTTCAATCGGGCGCTGCAAGCTGTAAAGACTGCCGGTCTGTTGGTAGTCCTGGGATTTTTCGTAATGGGGCTTGGCTGTCTGCGGCCACATAAGCTCCGGCGGGAATATGCCGTGTTCACGCTGATTTCCGCAACCATGATTCTGGCATACTCCTTGGTTTATCTGGAAGCCCGCTACATTGGGGCCGCTGTCGTCCTGGCGGCCACGGCCGCCGGGCTTTGGCTCTCGACGTTAGAGCGCCAGAAGCTATTAAACAAAACACAGATTGCTATCGCCGGAACCGTCCTGATAAGCATGGCCTTGGCAACGAACTATACGCTGCTATCCCAAGGCCGGTATGTGAATCGTCCCGACTACGAGATTTCCAAGGTCCTTAAACCGGCCATACCGGACTCGGCCGGCATCGTATCCGACAATTTTTATTCGATTAACATCTGCTACCATGCACACCTACGATGCTACGGCGTACTGACCCCGCCGGTCCGGAACCAGACCCAATACGCCAAGTTGCTTAAAAAGCTAGGAGCGGCATATTATTTGCAGTACGATCCTAAGGGCGCGCCGTCTTCCACCAAGCAATTCGTCTTGCAGAACTTTACCAGGACTAGCCAATACCAGTCTGGTGGCGAGAGAATCACGCTGTATAAGCTTAACTAGCCGGCCGGTTCATCTACCATGAACTTATCGCCGAAGAATCTCTTATATACTGCTTTGTTGTGGAACAGCACGCGCCGCGCGCCGAAACTCCAGAAGAAAACAATACAGAAAGCGGCTAACTTGGCTGCGATATAATTTACGCTCATAACTTCAGCCAGGATCCATATGACCAAATCGGTTATGCCCAGGCCCACGAAACCAATTATGAAGAACAGCACTATATCTACATGTTTCTGCCTGCCGGTGTCCTTGTTGAACACCCATAGTATGCTCAGGATGTAATTCACGGCCATCGAAACCGTAAAAGATATGGTCGCCGCCAGCACCACGTATAAATGGAAATGAGATTTAAGCAGGATATATCCGCCTAAATCTATGGGGCCGGCGATGGCGACAACGAATCCGTAGCGCACCATCTGGATCTCTATGCGCGACGTGGGGTGGAACAGGATTTTCTTGAACATGCTTTTAGGCGTCCGGCTCTTTGGCTAGTGATTCCGCGCTTTTCCAACGATTCAAAAATATCCAGGACAGGTGCGAGAAACCGGTCTTGAAATGGCTCTGGTGGGATTCACCCTTACGCAGATGCTGAGCGATGCTGAATTCGCCGAACACTATATTGGGGTTCAGGGCGGCATTAAGTTTGATCTGCGGGCTAAGGTTCCAGTCTCCCATGGTAAGGTCCAGGTCGTCTTTGATTCCTTTTTTGAAGAGCCACATGCCTGATAGTATATCCTGTATCTTCAGGCCGTACAGCAGACGGGTCTCTAAGTTCAGGGCGCCTACCCCCAGACGAAGCTTGAAGGGTATTTCGGTCCCCTCCTGCAGCGGGTACCTGTTACACGATATGAAATCCAAGTCCTGATTCAGCATGTGGTCTATGACCTTTTTCAGATCTTCTATTGGATAGGTAGCGTCGCCGTCTGCCGCAGCTATGATGTCGCCGGTGGCCTTCTTGATTCCCGTCATGTGCGCGAAGCCGTAGCCGATGCCGCCCACAGTCCGGTTGTCTTCATAAGCCTTCACGCCCAGTCTTTTTGCGACTTTTACCGTATCGTCGGTGGACTTATTGCTGATTACGATCACTTCATCTACTATTTTGGGAACGCGCTTTAAGACCTCATGCAGATGCTCGGCTTCATCGCGACACGGCAAACACAGGGTAATTCGTTTTTTGCGGTACATATATCCTAACTTTGCTAAAAATTATACATACAGAAGTGCCTACCTCAAAGGTAAAACAGTCTAAAGGTCGGTATTGGCCAAGGCGTCTTGTAAGCTGTCTAGCTGGACACCGATCTTTTTCAGGCCGGCGGCCGTTTCGACGGAACGCAGGTGTTTAAGACCTAGAGCGTTGTCGGGATTTATGGCTATGGGCAGATGCAGGAAATTCACAAAGCGGATTATGCCCATCAGGGCGAAGAACGGGACTGGTACAAACAGGACCTTGATATTAAGCAGGCGGCTTATGGTTTGGTACAGCTGTTTGTAGGTGTAAACCTGGGGCGTGGCGACCGTATACATGCCGGACAGCCTGCTTTGAAGGAGCTTGTCTATCGTGGTTACCAGGTCGTGTATGGCTATGATTTGCAGAGGCTGTTTGCCGCCGCCTATGAGCGGGACCATGTGCTTGGAGCGCATGAAGTCCACCATCTGCTTTACGATGCCGCCGTTGCCTATCACGAGGCCGGAGCGGATGGAGACGCAGTCCGAGCCGTCGAAGATTTCCTCTATCGCCAGTTTCTGACGGCCGTAGCTCGAAACAGCCTCTTCGTGCGCTGACATACTAGACATGAACAGGCATTTCTTAAGTTTTTGCCGGCGTGCCGCGGCGATTAAGTCTTTAGCAGCCTTGATATTGATGTCGAAGGCGTCCGGGTGCTGGCGGTCCTGTTTCATGTAGGCGGCGTGCACCAGGTAGTCCATGCCGGCCAGCGCTTTGGCGTCGAACGGCTCCGACAGATCGTACCCGGCAGCCTTTACGCCTTTGACATTGTAGGTGTCCGGATTCCGCACCAGAGCTGTTACGCGCCAGCCCTTCTTTTTGAAGTGCTTAACCAGTGCCTGGCCGAGGAAGCCGTTTGCTCCCGTAATGGCTATAGCGGGTGATTTTTTACTCATTTTTCAGAACACTTTCTGCAGTTAGGTGGGCGTTCGCCATCAGGGAAAAGGTTAGGCCTTTGGCGGGCAGGTGGTTGAAGCCAGAGCTATCTGCCACGTATACGTTTTTCGCTCCGTTCAGTCTGCCATCCGGCGCCAGCGTGAACCGCTTCTTTGTCTTGCTGAAGGGAAGGGTGCCGGCGTAGTGGATGCTCGAACCGTGGGGCGGATGAATCCGTTTTAGCCCGTGAACACCCAGTTTGCGCATAGCCTTCACATAAGCCTTTTCGCGCCTGTCCCATTCCGCTTCTTCCTCGGCAGTAAGCGAATAGCGGGCCTGCAGTTTGTCGCCCGTGACACTGGAAGAATCCTTGACCAGGCGCAGATACTTGCCGGGCGAGGCTGAGTCCGGATGCTGGGCGATCATGATTATTATCCCGCTGAGCAAGTAGCGCATGATGGCGCGGGCGTCGGCCAGGTCGAGCGGAACCTGGTTGATGATGCGGAACAGCATGAGCGACTGGTAACTGTACGATGAAGCTACGGAAATGCCCGAGTCGCCGCCCTCCTTGTCGATGAAGTATGATAATTGCCCGAAGCCCAGTTTGTGAGGCTCCACAGCCTTGCCCGCCATAGTCGGCTGCAGGCACGGTATGTAGGCATGCGGATTGCTCAGGAAGGGAAGCTCGGTGCTACTTGTGCCCTGTGAGCGCAGTACTATCCTGGCACTGGCAAAGGCTCCGCCCGCCAGAATCAGCTTGCGTGCCCGCACTACTTTTTGCTCGTCGGTCTTAGTGTCCAAGCAGTTGATTTCGACCAAGCCGTCCTTTTCCTTGAAACTCAGCACCAGGTGCGAGCCCTCGTAAGAAAAGTTTGGCTTTTTGCGCAGTTCGTCCACGGTGATCCAGGGCCGCCAGGCGCTCCGGCCGTTATCCGCGTAGTAGTCCATGTCGTTGTATTGGTAGGCCTTGCGATCACCGAGGTCTTGCGTGATGAGCGCCAGCGGAGTCCGCCCCACGTAGAACCCGGACCGTTCGAACCCGGACTGCCGCGCCAGATATTTCTTGTATATGCGTTCATGGTTGCGATCCATGCGGGCAGAAGGTTGGTAAGCGGCAAGTTCGTTGATGGTGTAGGGTGCGGCGGCGTCCTTGGTAGCGCTGATGCCGATACGTTTGCTAACGGTTTCGTAGGCCTTGTACATCCTTGCCGGATCTAAGCCTGCACGCTTCAGGTCCGCGGACGAATACTCCCAGCACTGCAAGCCCCAGCCTATACCCAGGCCACCGTAGCCCAGGCTCTCGAGCGGGGAGAAACTGTTTGATTCCAGTGGCAGGTATTTGTCCACGCCCCAGGTCATATGGCCGCGTGTAGGGGTAACCTGCGCGCCCTTGCTCACGTTGCCATAAGCTATGCCTTCGCCGTTTTCGCCAACCAGATATTTGTACTGATTGGCCTCTTGCTTACGTATGTCTATGAAATCCTTCGCGGGGGCCTTCGGTCCCGTGCTGGTCGCTCCTACGTCCAACATGGTCACGTTGGCGCCGGCTTCGACCAGGGTCTGCGCGGCCATCGAGCCGGCGCAGCCGGAACCTACGACGACGTAATCATGTACCTTGCTCATGTGATTCTCACCAGGGCTACGAGTATACAGCCTGCTAATGCCCTAAAGATTGCCCGGAGGCCGAATGCAGCTACGCTGAAAATATAAAATGGATTGCGACTGGCTGGCAGGAAATCCTGCCAGAATTCCGGCTGTGTTTCCAGAACGGCGAACATCACGTATATGCGTTTGCGGACCTCCGATTGCGGATCCAGCAGGGCCAGGCCGCCGTCAATCAGGCCAAGGCTCCAAGGATGTTTAAGGACGAAGGCCAGGAGTTTCCTGTCGTGTGCGGAAACCTTGCCCGCACCGGCTCGCAGCCGCCTGGCGTAAAGACCTTTCGCAGAAGCGCCCGGCAGCGCCTTTATCAGGTAACGGCTGAATATCTCGGCCTGTAAGTCAAAATCGTCAATCACTTTACCACTTATTCTAGCCACCGCCAGGTATAAACTCAACCAGCAGCGGCTTAGCCAGACCGCCGGACCGGCAGTCCGGCCTGCCCGATTTGGTATGATGACATAAAAGGAGCCCGACATAGCCACGAAATCTAAAAAGGAGCGGACCCAGGACTTCAGGGACCCTGCGCGCATGGCAGGATTGGCTCTGTTTGCGGTATCGGCCGTACTGCTGCTGTTCCTGCGCTTCTACGTACACCAGCCCGTCACCGGTGATGAGCCGCACTATCTGCTGATGGACTACAGTCTGATCCATGACCACGACCTGAACCTAAAGAACAACTTTGCGCACCGCGACTACTGGAGTTTTTATCCGCATGTGATCAAGCCTGCGGGTCAGATTCCTACCGATCAGCTAAGCGGCGGGTCCGCCAAGTGGTATTCGATACACAGCGTCGGTCTGCCGCTGATTCTGGTCCCGGCCTTCTGGCTTGGCGGACCCGGCGGCGCGTCGGTCTTCATGGCTCTGGCCGCCGCGGCCGTAATCTGGCTGACGTTCCGGTGGTGCCTGCGACTGACCAGAAGCCTCAGACTTTCTTTGGCCGCATCGCTGGCCCTTCTAATATGCTGGTTCTTCAACGGATTGGCCGGCTATGTATATCCGGATCTGATCATAGCCGGGCTGACACTACTTTCGTTGATTATAGTTGAAAAATACTACGACAAGCCGAAGCATCAGTTCGTCTTGGGAGCAGCCGCCGGGCTGCTGATACTTGAGCACTTCAAGGCTTTGGTGATATCGGGCCCGCTTATGCTGGCTTTGTTCGCCAAATCCTGGTGGCAGGGCAAGAAAATACCTTGGTGGGCACTCGCCAGTTTCGTCCCGTTATTCTTGTATTTCCTTCTGAGCAACCACGGCTGGTTCGGGGTCTGGAACCCCGCCGATATATACACCGGCTTTTACTTCGGGCCTTCTTCGCCGCCGATGACCATTACCGCGTTGCTTTTCGACTCGGTAAGAGGATTGTTCGTATATAACCCGGTGTTACTGCTGATCGTGGTAGGATTGCCCATATGGTACAAGAAGAACCGCGATTCTCTGGCCCTGACCCTGCTGGTCGCGCTGCCTTACTTAGCGGTGGTAGCGGATTTCAGCGGCTGGCGTGCCGGAACTTCGCCGACTGGCCGGTACCTGATGGACGTTCTGCCGGTGTTCATCCCCTCGCTAGCCTTTGCGCTGGGCGGACTGAAGCGGCATTGGCAGAAGTCCGTAGTCTGGGTATTAGTAGTTCTGACTATCCTGATAACTCTCAATGCCACGCTGACCCGGCGCCCTTACACAGTTGCCGACGGCCGCTCACCACTTTTCGTGCAAATACAGGATCATACCGGTCTCAGGCTGGACCGTTACCTGCCCAGGCTTACTGCAAGTAACACGTTCGCTAGCCGGCACGGTACCTTGAAAGCGGCAGCTGACTATGCGCTTATTCTGGGGCTTTTCGGGTATGGCGTCATTCTGGCAAGGGGAACAGACAAGGGCAAGAAACTAACGGCACGCGGCCTAGGACGATAATTTTTGCTGCCAGCGCCAGGCGTCGCGCACCGCGTCCTCGACGGTCTTTTCGGCTTTCCAGCCCAGCTCTCTATTCGCTTTGCTGACGTCGGCATAACACACGGCAACGTCCCCGGCCCGGCGGCCATCTATCACATAGGGAATTTTCTTGCCCGTGACGGTTTCGAAAGCGCGAATCATTTCCAGCACCGAGACGCCTTTGCCCGTACCGAGGTTATGGACGGCCACGCCACCACTCAATTTATCTAGAGCCGCCACGTGGCCTTTGGCCAGATCGACCACGTGTATGTAATCGCGGATTCCGGTTCCGTCCGGAGTGTCATAATCATCGCCGAACACGTGGACCTTCTCCAGTTTGCCGGCGGCGACCTGCGCCACGTAGGGCGTAAGGTTGTTCGGTATGTCTTTGGGATCTTCGCCGATCAGGCCGCTCTGGTGCGCTCCAATAGGATTGAAATAACGCAGCAGCGCTACCTGCCACTTTTTATCGGCGACTGCCAGGTCTTCGAGTATCTGCTCGATCATCAGCTTCGTGCGCCCGTAAGGGTTCGTTATGCCTACGCCGACGCGGCTGGTTTCCTTGAGCGGCAGTTCGTCGGGAGTTCCGTAAACCGTCGCCGACGAACTGAAAACTATACGTTTTACACCGCGGGCCTGCATGACCTCGCAAAGCACCATGGCTGAATCCAGGTTGTTCTGATAATAGTCCAGCGGCTTGGCGACTGATTCGCCGACAGCCTTGAGTCCGGCCAGGTGTATGACGGCGTCGAAGGAGTTGTCGGCAAAAATTTTATCGAGCGCGGTTTTGTCGCGCACATCCAGTTTATGAAAAGCCACATGCTTGTGGGTGATGGCTTCGAGCTGCTTAATGACGCTCTCGGAACTATTCGACAGATTGTCTACAATCACCACATCGTGGCCGGCGCCCATTAGCTCGACGACCGTATGACTACCTATGAAGCCGGCACCGCCGGTGACTAAAACTTTCACTTCGGCAGTATTATACCAAGATTTGAAGATTATCCGCCGCTATAAACTTGAACCAAAGTTCATATTCCATGTGGTCTAAAAACGTGATTTAGAGTAAGATTACACCTATTGATACTGACATGGACAGGATTGGGGCATGAAGATTGCAGTCGTAGGGACCGGATATGTCGGATTGGTGACAGGAACCTGCTTCGCGGAAGCAGGGAACGACGTCGCATGCGTCGACATAGACAAGGCCAAGGTGGCCCGGATGCGCGAAGGCCGGATACCAATATACGAACCCGGACTTGAAGCCATATTCAAGCGCAATATCAAAGAAGAACGCCTGACCTTCACGACCGGCCTTAAGGAAGGGGTGCAAGGCGCGGCCGTTATTTTCCTGGCGCTGCCGACGCCGCCCCAGGAAGACGGCTCCGCGGATCTTTCCTATATCTTGGGCGTGGCCGGAGAACTTGGCAGCCTGCTGACGAATTACGCCGTGATAGTCGACAAAAGCACCGTGCCGGTTGGCACGGCCGAAAAGGTCAAAGAGCGTATCGCCAAAGACGCCAAGGCCGGATTTGACGTTGTTTCCAACCCGGAATTCCTGCGCGAAGGCCATGCCGTAGAGGACTTTCAGAAACCCGACCGCATAATCATCGGAACGTCTTCAGCCAAGGCGCGTAAAGTCATGGACGAGCTGTACAAGCCGTTCGCAAGACCTGAGAGTCCTATATTTTTCATGGACGAACGCTCGGCGGAAATGACCAAGTACGCGGCCAATGCCTTCCTGGCCGTCAAAATCTCGTTCATAAACGAGATCGCCAACTTGAGCGAGGTGCTCGGTGTGAACGTCGACGAGATCAAGCTGGGCATCGGCTCTGATCCGCGGATCGGCCAGCGGTTCCTGAACGCCGGAATCGGCTATGGCGGTAGCTGTTTTCCCAAGGATGTCATGGCCTTGCAGCAGACGGCCGATGAAAACGGCACTGCTCTGAACATACTCAAGACGGTCGTCAACACCAACGCTAAACAGCAGCGCAAGCTGGTGGAAAAGGTCAAAAAGTTCTACGATGGCGACATCAAAGGCAAAAGGTTTGCGCTGTGGGGCTTGTCATTCAAGCCCGATACTGACGATATCCGTGAAGCTCCAGCTCTGGAAATCATCGAAAATTTGACGGCAGCGGGAGCGCAGGTCGCGGCATTCGACCCGGAAGCGGCCGGCAACGTCAAAAGGCTACATGGCTCGAACCCTAAACTTAGCTTCGCTGACAATAGGTACGAAGCCCTTAAGGACGCTGACGCTTTGCTGATCGCGACCGAATGGCCTGAGTTCCAGGCACCCGATTTTGCCAAGATGAAAACTTTCCTGAAGGCTCCTGTCGTGTTCGACGGACGCAACATTTATAAACCCGAAGATATGAAAAAACAGGGCTTTCATTATGAGAGCATCGGTCGTCCGGTAGTGCGGGCGGATAAGACCCGATGATTGAAGACCGCTTTTATAGCTTGGTGAAAGTCCTGCCCTTCGTAGTGCCGGCGGCC
>CAWFYI010000003.1:0-97433 GCA_963820105.1 uncultured Candidatus Saccharibacteria bacterium
CGCGCGGATGGTCGGCCCCGACCTCGTCGTCGCGGAAGGTCAGCAGCAGCAGGGTGGGGCTGCCCTCGCCGCGCCGGGCGAGGTACCTGATCAGCTCGAGCGTCGCGGCGTCCGCCCAGTGCACGTCCTCGACGAGCCAGATGGTCGGCTCGGTGCCCAGCGCGGCCCGCACCGCTGCGAACAGGCGGACCCGGTCGACGGGTTCGCCCGGGTGAACAGGCACGGTGAGGCCGAGTGCAGCCGCGACATCCATCAAGGGCCCCAACGGCGCCGCCGTGGTGGCCACGAAGTGGGCGGCCAGGCTGGACTTCCCGGATCCGGCCTCGCCGCCGACCAGCACCGTCGTGCCGACGCCGCCACGAGCCTCGTCCAGCGCGGCGGACAGCGCGCTCAGCTCCTCGGTCCGCTCCAGCAGCACACCCACAGCTAACCGGAGCCTGGTGGCTCCGCTCAAATACGCAGCCCGGGCCGCCGTCCAGACGCTGCCGATCAGCCCGCGGTCGTCACCGCAGGACCGAGCAGGACGGGGAGCTCGGAGAGCCCCCGCAGGACCAGACCGTCGCCGTGCCCCCAGTGCAGACGGGCGGGGTCGATGGCCAACCGCATCGTGGGGAACCGGCCGTGCAGCGCCGACAGCGCGATCCGGGCCTCGAGCCTGGCCAGCGGCGCACCCAGACAATGGTGGATGCCGTAGCCGAGGGCAGGTGCCGCGGTCGGAGCGGTGGATGTCGAACGACTCCGCGTCGTGGTAGCGCGCGGAATCCCGGTTCAGCCGCCAGCGACACGATGACCTGCGCGAAGGCGGGGATGACCACCCCGCCGAGCAGGGTCTCCTCGGTCGCGTAGCGGAAGGTCGAGTGCGGCACCGGCGCGTCGAAGCGCATGCACTCCTCGACCGCCCGCGGCACGAGGCCGGGGTCGGCCACGAGGGCGTCGCGCTGCTCGGGGTGGCGCAGCAGGGCGACGGTCCCGTTGCCGATCAGGCTGGTGGTCGTGTCGTGTCCGGCGACGACCAGCTGGAAGATCGTGGAGAGCAGCTCCTGCTCCGTCAGTGCACCGCCGCGCTCCGCGACGACGATGTCGGTCACCAGGTCCACGCCCGGCTCCGCGCGCTTGCGGTCGAGCAGCGCGGTGAGGTAGCCGACGATGCCGTCCGAGGCCGCCACCGCCGTGGCCGGCGGCTGCGGCCCGGCGTACGGGGCGAGCAGGTCGGCGAACCAGCGGCGCAGGTCGGCCCGGTCCGGTTCCGGGATCCCGAGCAGCTCGCAGATCACCGTGAACGGCAGCGCCGCCGCGGACTTCACCTTGCGGCCGGGTTTTGCCAGGATCTTATACAGTATGAGCCTGGCCATTTAGAACAATCCTTCCGGTATCAGGAAATTCAGGAAAGCGTACAGGAATCCGAATACGATAAGTGCCAGAATGGTCTTCGATATGCGGTCTTTGGCCGCTCCCGTCTTCTGCGGATCACCCGTAGAAGTGATGTATTGTATGCCGCCTAGTACGAGTGAAATAGCCGCTACCAGTCCTACTATTATGCTCAGCAGACTTATGAAGGGATTAACATAGAGTGCTATGAGATCGCAGCCGCCGCTATCGCAGACGCCCGTTGACTTGCTGAGCGGCTTGGACCCGCCCAAACCGGCACTTGGGTTGGACTTACAGTACCATTTACCGTCGTTCGGTCCGCCGTGTATCTTTGTAGGCGTCTGGTCCGACGCGCAAGTGGGCTTGCTGCCCACAGGATGGCTTTGGTCGATTTTTATGCAATGGTGATTAACATAGCGGTAGCCCCTCAAGCATGTCGTGCTGGGCGTATCGGCAGAGGCAGACTGGCCCAGGCCATTGCCAGCCGGGGATAATGCAGATGCCGCCATAAACACGAATACGGCGGTATCGCCAGGATTGAGATGCTCATTAATTTTTTCAGCGTGGGCATGATATATGTGTTTGTGGTTTTGGCTGTCTTTAATTATGGGATACCGCCCCGCAAAAAGCAATCCATGTATCGCTCCAGGGTGGGCCTTGATGAAATTAACAACGCTTATGGTATAGTAAAAGCAGAGTTATAAATAATCAAAAATATGAAACATAAAATAAGGCGGAGCCTACTAAACATAACTCTTGTGCTGGCGCTTTTGTTGCCTATGTTTTCATTTGCTTTCCCGGCGACCACTTCAGCCAGGTTCATACCGGGAGGGTTCTCTGACCCGGGACAATCAGCCGTAGAAAGCCTGCACTCCTATTTGGCCGACATTAACACCAACTGCCATGACATGGCAGAAGGAAGCATACTTTGGAATGATTGCCAGGATGACCAGAATTATCTGAACGCCTTCGCGGGATGTAGCGGCAATATGTTCACCATAACAGGTAAGTTTTCATCTGGTAATGATTCGGGTGATGATAAATGGGGTGTGGATCAGGGCAACGTCAGCGACTGCCAGGACAAACTGCAGGACCTCGCGACCATATCGGGAAATGCTTGGGATCTGATACAGGGTCTTAAAAAATGCGACGGAGTTGTTGAAGCTGGCGATAACAGTAAGTGGGATGCTTGTCAGAATAATTATCAGGCTCCTCTGGAGGGAATCGGCTGTAGTGATCGTATGTTCGGTTCTGGGCCCACGCGACACCTCATAATGAGCAGGTTTAACAGCTGTCTGAATACCGTAAACGCCATGATTGATTTTGCAGCTAAGCAGAGTTGTCAAAAGAATTATTCCGGCAGCCAGCTTAAAGCTTGCGAGGACGGCTACGCCTCAAGGGTAAAAGGCGAGGGCGCATCTAGCACCTGCTCCAAATACAGCGGGCAGGACAAGGCGGCCTGCCAGGACGGATTCGGTTCGGGCAGTCCAGCCGGCGCCGGTGGCGGGGGAGCAGGAAGCATTGATGCCAGCTGTCCGCTGGACGGCAGTTCGCTAAGCTGGATTATCTGCCCTGTCATGGATCTGTTTCAGAGCCTGATAAGTACCCTGGATGGATGGATTACTAGCCAGTTGTCCGTGGGCTCACCGGGCAATTCGGCCGACCCGAATCAGATTTTCTGTGACAGCCAATCCAAAGACACAAATGTCTGCAACGCGTATCACTCGGCCTGGGCCAGCTTCCGCGACCTGGCGCTGGGTCTGCTTGTCATAGCAGGGCTGATCTTCATCATATCGGAGATGGCGGGCTTTGAGTTCCTGGATGCGTATACCATGCGCAAGGTATTGCCAAGGCTTGTGATCGCCGCCCTCGCCATAGTCCTGTCGTGGCAGCTTCTGCAATTCTTCGTCACTCTAGTCAATGATTTGGGCTACGGCGTGCGTTACCTGATCCAGCAACCCTTCGCGCAGGCCGGCCTTGACAAGGCGACCCTGCAAGGAGGGGGGCAGCGCTGGCCAGCGGACTGTTCGTGGGGGCCGTAACGATATTGGCGCTGGCTGGGCTGTTCAGCTTCCTGCTTACCGGCGCGCTGGGGGTATTCATCGCCTTCATGGTGCTGATGATACGGCAGGTGCTAATCATCATGCTTATACTGATAGCGCCGGTCGCCATAGTCTTGTACATCATGCCCAATACCAACAACTACTTCAGGATGTGGTGGGACACTCTGTCAAAGGCGCTCCTGATGTTCCCGCTCATAGTCGGAATGATTACGGCCGGGCGGGTGTTCGCCGCCGTATCGGCCGCCCAAGGCGGCAACGCGTTTAACCAGATAATCGGCTATGCTGCCTACTTCGCGCCGTACTTCATGATACCGATGACCTTCAGGTTCGCCGGCGGCATGATAAGCGCCATCGGCAACGGCCTGCAGCAGGCGGCTCAGCCCGCCTACGGCGGCCTCAGCAAATACCGCGCCAGAAAGGCCGGGGAAAACTGGAAACGTGTACGATCCGGTCAACGCTGGAACGAAGACTGGGGCAGGTTCAAAAACCCGATCACCGGCAAACAGACCGGCTTAGCCCACATGGCCAACCGATTATCTACCAATGTGTTCGACCAGGACGAACTGCTTCCATGGAGGCTGGGTAAATCACGCCCCAATCTTAAGAATCCGTTGACTGGCAAACCGTGGAATGGCGTGCCTGGTCTTCGCCGCGGGGCCGAGGACCTGCAGAATCAGCTGGATGACCGCGCAATCACCGAAAGCCAGCAAATGGTACAAGAACTCGATAAGAAAACCGGTGGCGCCGGCCTGCACTACGAGGCCTGGCGCGGAATTTCCGGACAGCACCAGGACTACAAGGGCCATGACGCTAACGGCGTACTTATACGGGACCGGCTTGCCCAAGCCGGCTTCGTCGATTCTAAGACCGGCGAGATTAAACGCCCGTCCAGCATCGGCGACTTCCGTACCATGGGCCAAATCCTGCAGGAAAGCGACAGCGACAAGGAAAGACTGGGCGGCGGGGACCTGCTTGCACACGCAGGTACTCTGTCGTCTGTCAAAAAGCGTCCGGACAACGAGTATGCGGACACGCAGATCATGGCAGCTATAGCTCAGTCTGCCGCCGGCCGTGCCGAACCTGAAGCTCTTGCGACCATAGGCGACTCCGTCGAATCCAGGCTCGGTTTCGGCGTCGCCGATCGTACCATGAAGGCGGCCCAGCATGCCACCAGCCGCACCGAGCGCCCGGATCTGCGGGACGGACACGGTATCATCCGCACGGCAGATGGACACTGGGAGTCATCTTACTCCGCTAAGAACTTCGCCTCCAAGACCGCAGTTGATTCCGTAATGAGCGTGAAGGGTTCGGCATGGTCAGGCGCTAAGGCCGAAGCCGTACAGGCGGCACAGAAGACTCTCGTACACATAGCCAAGGGCAATACGGGTGATGCAGGAGACCAGCAGGCAATCATAGATTCGATCAGGATGGGCATCTCGAATCCATACAACGACGCAGGCCAGAGGAAAGCTTGGCGGCAGGTCGCCGAAGATGCCGGCTTGCATGATTTAGTAGATACACCGGCCCGGAGTCCGGATGCTGGCGATCCGGTCATGGGAGCAGAGCCTCCCGCACCGCCTACTTTGGAACCTCCAGCAGGCTAAAATATACTCCACTATACTAATCTGTTTACTAAATTATTCGGTAAGACTTTTGCTCATGCAGTTGTTTGACAAAAGCTAAGTTTTGCTGTATAATCCTAGTTAGAGAAGCTCTCGAATGGGCTATCGCCATGGCAGAAACAGCACCTCCCCCCAATCCAGCTCATGAACGACAGACCGAAAAAATGTCGGCTCCTGAACTAGGTGTCCCAACACCTTCACGTAATGAATTAGGGTACGGAGGGAACGTATATGAACGCATAGACCCTGATGCTGATCTTTTTAGCCAGCTGCGACGGTCCGCCGCAGAGCGAGGCACGCCCGACATGGTCGGCCTGGAATGGATTGAAGAAGACGGCATGCGCTACCGGGTCAGCAGTCACGAGAAGTTGACAAGGACCAGACAGAAAGTCGCCGGCAAGAGCCGTTTGCCACGAATCGCCAAGCACAGCATCAACGGTCCGGAACTGGAGCGCAAGGAAATACATGAATCAGTCACCGAAACCGTTGACTACCGCACGGTCGACGTGTTCAACGAAGACGGCGACCTGGTTGATGTACTTACTTTCAACGGATCGCGGCGCGAGTGGATACCGCGAACAATCTATGGCGCTTTTCAGGCCAAAAGCACCATTTACGGAAGACCGATTAAGCCAAAGGAGTACAGGGAGGTCGACCTTTTCCAAGACCACTTTTACGTAAACGCTCATCCTAATCCCAATTCGGAAAGCCAGACGAATAATGCCGCGGCCGGTCATCGGTTTCCGCTGGGTTGAACAGCCGGCCAGGCCGAATCTCGAAGGCCCCGGGCCTTTGCGGGCGCCTGTCGTCCGGAATCGCGAAAAAGGAGATTTAAAGGACAAACGCCCGGAAGATAAAACGCAGGAACTTTTTGAAGCTTTGGCCGAGCAGCAATCGGAACACGGCATTGAGAGCTGGGTGGGTCTGACCTGGAACAGTCCTATCGTCAAAAAGGAAAGAAGGCCGCTGGTCGCCGCACGACGTCACTCGGATGCAGATAATACGGGATGAGCTCATTATTAAAAGGGATAGACTGGCGAAGCTTGATTATCTAGAAAGGCTGTTCGAGGTCAGGACGCGTTCCCGCGACGGTAAAACGCTCAGTCGTCAGATATATACGCTCGCCGAGCTACAGGAGCTTTTCAGCCACAAGGAAGCTAGCGACCGCAAGCAGTCCGAACAACACAGGCGCCATCTGAAGGGCTTTGGCCCCGATGTCCCGCCCGCCATACCTTTGAACCTTCACTGGGAAACCCGGCACAGGGCTGAAGTGAAAGAACCCGAAAAGCACCCGGATCCTCACACCACCTTTGAAGACGCCCTGTTGTTAATAGTAGGCGGTAATCTGGAGCATCGGCAAGAGTGATTTAGGACGTACCGCCTTGCACGCTACGATTGAACGGATCAAACACACCAAACCGCCGCACAAGGAAATGAAAGGCCATGAGCGCGTAGAAGCGCACGAAGCCGAAAGAGCCCGGACGTATGCGCATGAATTACTCAGAACCTTTGAAGAGGTAGGCAGGGACCGTCTTTACGCAATAGTCGAGCAGATGCGCGGTGCCTACATGAGCCTGGATATTGATCTGCACCGTCTGGGCATACCGTCATCTTCGGGTTATCCGCCCGCGCCAAGAAGCGATAGCCAGATACTCCAGACCCTTATGCAAAGGCGCCTGGCAGGCGATACGACCCTGCTCAGCGAAAATTCCGAGGAGCGCAGGCGGCATTTTGCCAAGGAAATAGAGACGGAACTCGGCTGGTTATTCATCAGATCAGCCTTTAAGATCGCAAAAAAGATGGTGCCGGATGAGGATCCCAGAGACCCGGACGAAAAGACAGTAAGAGCAATTTACCTGCGAATGAAAAATTCTGAGATGATTTTCCGAATAAAATCGCTTCTTTATAATGATACCGTTAAAAAGATGCTTGAAGACGAAGAAGTTAATGACCAAAAGGAGTCGCAGTTTGACCGCGCCGAATTTGTCAAACTTGGCGGCATGCTGCGCCGTTCCTTCGGCAGAGCCTGAACGTCAGGCCGTTAATATCTATAGTGGTCGGCTTTGAAGGGGCCTTTGGGCGGTAAGCCCAGGTATTTAGCCTGGTCAGCCGTGAGTTCGGTAAGGTGGCCGTCCAGGGCCGCCACGTGGACGGCGGCGACCTTTTCGTCCAGTTCCTTGGGCAAGCGGTGGATGCCGAGTTTGTAGTCTTTGGTATAGAGTTCTATCTGCGCCAGAACCTGGTTGCTGAACGAATTAGACATCACGAACGACGGATGTCCGGTGGCGTTGCCCAGATTTACCAGACGGCCTTCGGACAGGATTATCAGTCGATGGCCGTTGGCCGGCATGGTGTACAGGTCGACCAAGGGCTTGATGGTTTCTTTCTTGACGCCTTCAAGTTTGTTGAGCCGGTCAATCTGGATCTCGTGGTCGAAATGGCCGATGTTGCAGACGATGGCGGTGTCTTTCATTTTTTTCATGTGGTCGATGGTGATGATGTCCTTGCAGCCGGTGGCGGTAACGAAGATGTCAGCTTCGCCGGCCGCTTCGTCCATGGTGACAACTTCATAACCTTCCATCAGGGCCTGGAGGGCGCAGATCGGGTCGATTTCGGTGATGAGCACGCGGCAGCCGAAGGCCCTTAGGGATTGGGCGCTGCCTTTGCCGACGTCGCCGTAGCCGGCCACCACGGCGACCTTGCCGGCCAACATGACGTCGGTGGCGCGCTTGATGCCGTCTACCAACGATTCGCGGCAGCCGTAAAGATTGTCGAACTTGGACTTGGTGACGCTGTCGTTGACATTTATGGCCGGTATTTTCAGCGTGCCTTCATGGAAGTACTGGTTGAGCTGGTGAACGCCGGTGGTGGTTTCTTCTGATACGCCCTTGATGTCTCCCAGCAGTTCCGGGTGCTTGTCGTGGACCAGTTTGGTCAGGTCGCCGCCATCGTCCAGCAGCATGTTCGGGCCTTTGCCGCCGGGGAATTTGAGCGTCTGTTCCACGCACCACCAGTATTCATCTTCCGTTTCGCCCTTCCATGCGAAGACCGGCGTGCCTGCTTTGGCTATGGCGGCGGCCGCATGGTCCTGTGTGGAGAAGATATTGCAGGAGGACCACCGGACTTCGGCGCCAAGCTTCTGCAAGGTTTCTACAAGCACGGCTGTCTGAATAGTCATGTGGATCGAGCCGGAGATGCGCGCGCCTTTCAGGGGCTGCTTAGGGCCGAATTCCTGGCGCAGGGCCATTAGACCGGGCATCTCTTTTTCGGCAAGCGCGATTTCCGCGCGCCCCCAGCTGGCGAGCTTGATGTCTTTGATTTTATAGTCGGTGTCAGCCATGGCTACAGTGTGATCTCCTCGTTAAATGATTCCCGGTATCGTCTGATGAGAGCTTCTTTGGAAAACTCCGTCTGAGTGCCGTGGTGCTCGATGATGAAAGAAGCGATGACCGAGCCCAAGCGTCCGCATTTTGGCAACTGCCATTGTCGCAAGTATCCATACAAAAAGCCAGCGCGGTAGCCGTCGCCAGCGCCCGTGGGATCGGTGAGCTTGGCTGATTTGCCTGGGGGTATCTTGTGCGGGCCGCCGGCCTTGGCGCCTTCGATTATGGAGCCGTCCCTGCCAAGAGTGGTGACTACCACGGGCACTTTGGCTTTGATTTCTTCGGCGCTGATGCCGGCTTTTTCGCTGAGCACGCTCAGTTCGTAATCATTGGTTATAAGGACTTCGGCGGCATCGATGCCGGCTTTCAGGCTGGCGGCGGGGCTGTTGCTGACCTGCTGGCCCGGGTCGTATACCAGGCGTAGTCCGTACTCGGCGCACTCGGCAACCTGGGCCTTCATGGATCCAGGGTCATGGGCCGATACGCACACCAGTACGTCCTGGCCGGCCCAAGGCTTCAGGGTCAGGCTTGTGGTGTCGGCCATGGCGCCGGGGTAGAAGCCGCCCACCTGGTTGTCCTCGCTGTCTGTCATGACGTTGAACGAAGCCGTGGGCAGTTTGCTGATGTGAACGGAGCTGGCATCGATGCCGGCGGACGATAATCGTTCAAGGTAATCCGAAGCGTCCGGCCCGACCGCGCCCATCAGGATTGGCCGCTCGCCCAGCTGAGCCATGTTATAGGCGATGTTGGCGGCCACGCCGCCCGGCGTTTCTTCCAATTTGTCCAGCAGTACGCTCAAGGATAGGACATGCAGTTTATCGGGCTTGATGAGGTCCCGGTACTTGCCGGAAAAGTTCATGATCCTATCGAGGGCGATCGATCCGCAGATAATAAGTCGGGGGTTGGCCATTTGTCCTTTAAGTATATAGGATTTGGTATACTACGAGTACCGTGTCAACATATAAACTCATTCAGGATATAGAGGCCGAGGACCACATTTTGGGCCCGCTGTCGCTCAGGCAGTTCATTTTTGCGCTGATAGCTGCGTTCCTGTTTTATATATGTTTCCTTGCGGTTACCAAGCACGTGCCTTTTATGCTGGCAGTTTTCCTGCCGCCAGCCCTTTTCTGCGCGTTCTTCGCCTTTCCTTGGGGCAGGGACCAGCCAACCGAGCTCTGGGCGCTGGCCAAGATACGTTTCTGGTTCAAACCGCGCAAACGCGTGTGGAACCAGAGTGGCGTAAAGGAGTTGGTGACCATAAACGTGCCGAAAAAGGTCGAACGTATATTGACTGACAACCTGAGCCAGACAGAGGTTAAGAGCCGCCTGGAGGCACTGGCCAACACCATAGACAGCCGCGGCTGGGCAATCAAGCACATAGACGCCGTGGGCTACAGCATGCCGTCGTCGGACAGCAGCTCCGACCGGCTGATCGACATACCCGAAGAAGCCCCGCCGCAGGAAGTGCCGGCGGATCTGGCCGTCGCCGATATAATGGACACCGACACCAACCCCATAGCCAAACAGTTCGACACCATGATCAACCAATCCACGCAGGAATACAGACAGCGGCTGATAAACCAACTCAGCCAGCCCGCGGCGGCAACGCCTCCCCAGGCACAACCACAGCAGTGGTTCATGGATCATAATCCGGTCCCGGGGCGACCTGCGCCGGCAGTATCGGCACCAGCCGCCGCACCAACGCTGCCGACAGCCGGAATCGTGCCGTCCGCAATGCCCGCGGACCCGGAAGTCATAGGTGGTGGAGCCGCGACCGCGGCCGACGACGTGGAACTAAGCGCCCAGCTTAAGAAACGTGCCGACCAGCCCAAGGAATACGGTCATCTCAGAACTCTGCAGCCCACCGGAACGAAGCCCGCAACAGACGCCCCGCCAGTGGCGGCGGCAACAGCGCCGGCAGCGGGCGGCCAGGCGTCGGACGACTCTTCTACAGGGGTGACAGCTAGCAATGACCCTGCTATACTGTCCCTGAGCAAGAATGACGATCTGAACGTGGCTACGATAGCGCGTGAAGCTCAAAGAACCCGGCCAGATAGTAGGACGTCAGGCGAAGTCGTAATTTCATTGCACTGATTTCCGGAGCCAAGCCGGAGACGAATTGAAACAAAGGTGGGCACTTAGCATGAACCCCTCGGCACCAGAGCAGCAGGATCCGTCCCGGTTGGCGGTCGATGCCGTCGTGCCCGGTTCCGGGCAGCAGCCGGTTCCGCCGCAGGGCCAGATGGTCTCAGGCCAGGCCGCAAGTACCGGAACGGGCAAACAGGCCAAGGGCGATAAGGGCCATGCGAACAGCACGCAGAACTCTCTGCAAATCGCCGAGATCCGCGACGGGATAGTGATCATGGATGACGGCTCCTTCAGGTCCGTGGTAATGGTCAAAAGCATCAATTTCGATCTTATGAGTCCACAGGAGCAAGAAGCTGTCGAGTACAGCTACCAGGGGTTTTTGAACTCGCTTTATTTC
This sequence comes from uncultured Candidatus Saccharibacteria bacterium, assembly GCA_963820105.1. GTDB lineage: Bacteria > Patescibacteriota > Saccharimonadia > Saccharimonadales > UBA4665 > CAWFYI01. Next base: position 10,922 of record CAWFYI010000003.1, read on the forward strand.
CCGATTCAGATTTTTTTGCGTTCACAGAAGGTTGATATGCGGCCTTATATGGAAAAGCTCGACAAGATCCGCACCGAGCACGACAACATGCTGCTGGCCATGCTGATGGAAGATTACATAGGCTACATGGCCGAATTGAGTCAACAGACTAACATCATGGACAAGAAGTTCTACATCGTCATACCGTATTTCCCGGTCGTAGAGGTTCAGCAGGCAATTACGAAAAGCAAGAACTTCCTTGGCGGCGTCGGCAACCTGTTCAAAAAGTCGGACCAGCACGTTGTTATCAACGAAAACGATCTGGAGGATGCCAAGACGGAACTGCGCAACCGCGTGCACGCGGTACTGTCCGGTATCCGGCAAGCCGGCATCCAGGGTCTGCCGCTCGACACGCAGGAACTCATAGAGCTCTACTACGACACCTACAACCCCGATACCGCCACGCGCCAGCAGCTTAAGGATTTTAATACCGCCACGGCCGATGTTATTACCAAAGGCGTAGGCAATGCGCCCCAGCCGCACCTGGACAAGGAGCTACAGTAATGCTGGGGAGGAAGAAAAAACAGCCGCCCGCGGACCCCGCGGCTATCACCCAGGCACAGCACCAGAAGGAAGAGCAGGAAGTCCAGCAGGCCTTCCAGAAAGGCATAACTGCTCTTCGCGATTTCATCGCGCCCAGCTCCCTGGAATTCAGCAGCACCCACTTTCAGATCGGCACCCGCTACGCGCGCACCTACTACGTATACGGCTATCCGCGCCAGCTTTATACGGGATGGCTCAGCAGCATGGTCAACCTGGACGAGGTCGTCGACCTTAGCCTGTACATATATCCGGTGGAGAGCCAGGTGGTGCTGGAAAACCTTAAAAAGAAAGTCACCCAGCTGGAAGCCGGCATACAGATAGAAGCGGAGCATGGCCGGGTACGCGATCCGGGCAAACAGGCGGCCATCGTGGACGCCGAAGAGATGCGCGACAAGCTGCAGGTCGGCGAAGAACGGTTCTTCCGGCTCGGCTTTTATTTCATACTGTATGGCGGCAGCATGGAAGAACTGGAATACATATCGCATAAGGTCGAATCGATGTTGGGCCAGCAGCTGGTTTACAGCAAGCCTGCTACATCTCAACAGGAACAGGGTCTGAACAGCACCGTGCCGCAGCTGGTAGACCAGCTGCAAATCCGCCGCAACATGAGCACCGGCGCGCTCAGCACCAGTTTTCCGTTCACCAGCGCCGACATGAGCCAGGATTCCGGCATACTTTACGGCATCAATATGCATAACTCCGGCTTGGTGATATTCGACCGCTTCACTTTGGAGAATGGCAACTCCGTAGTTTTTGCCAAGTCCGGCGCCGGCAAGAGTTTCCTGGTCAAATTGGAGGCTTTGCGCAGTATGATGTTCGGCACCGAGATATTCATCATCGACCCCGAGAACGAATATCAGAGGATGTGCGACGCGGTGGGCGGAGCTTACGTGCGTCTGAGCCTGACCTCGAACACCAGGATCAACCCCTTCGACCTGCCCAAAGTGGTCGATAGCGACGAAGCTGATAACGCTCTGCGCTCAAACCTTATAACTCTGCACGGCCTGCTCAGATTGATGATGGGCGGCGCGCAGGTCCAAATGGCCGGCGGTTCGGAGGCCTCGACGCCGGCGCTTGCACCTTCTGAAGAAGCAGATCTGGATTCGGCGCTCATAGAGACCTACGCGCGCGCCGGCATCACCAACGACCCGCTGACGCACCAGAGCCGCCCGCCGGCCATAGTGGACCTGTACGACACGTTGTTGCACATGGGCGGTACCGGTCCGACCCTGGCTCAGCGCCTGCGCAAATACACTACGGGCACGTTCGCGGGCATCTTCTCGCAGCAGAGCAATATAGACATCAATAACCCTCTGGTGGTTTTCAACCTGCGCGACCTGGAGGATGAGCTCCGGCCCGTAGCCATGTACATAGTCCTGAACTACATCTGGAACAAGACCAAGAGCGATCAGAAACGCCGCATTCTGGTCGTGGACGAGGCCTGGCAACTTATGAAATACGAGGATTCGGCTAACTTCCTATTCAGCCTGGCAAAGCGCGCGCGCAAGTACGATCTTGGAGTCACTACGATTTCACAAGACGTCGAAGACTTCATGGGTTCGCGCATGGGCCGGGCCATCGTAGCTAACGCCAGCATGCAGTTCCTGCTCAAGCAATCGCCGTCCGCGGTAGACGTGCTAACCGATGTCTTCAAGCTTACCAGCGAAGAGCATAAACGTCTGAGTCAGTTCCCGGTCGGCCAGGGGCTTTTCTTTGCCGGGCAGAACCACGTCCACATCCAGATAGTCGCCAGCCCCACTGAAACCAGCCTGATTACCACGAACCCTGACCAGGTCCGTCAAATCGAACAGGCCGCTGAGCGTCAACAGAGCGGCGAGTTCAATCAGGCTGAAGGCTCTATCGACCTTGACCAAGGCGCCCCGGGTCCGGGAGCCGCGGACCTCGACCAAGGATACGGCGGCAATGATTACGCGCAGCCCGGCGGCAATACAGCCGCCACACCTACCGAATAGCGTATAATAAATCTATAAAGTGCTTTAGGTTAAACCAACATGGCTGAAACAGACATGCAATCGCCCGAGGAGAACAAGCCTGAACTAGGCAGGGACGCTTTGCGCCGTAGCGAAGGCATGGGCAGCCGCCGGCGCGGCAAGCGCCCAGATGCAAGGTCCAGATCCGGAAGAGGTGTGGGCGGGGGCGGCAGACAGCCTGACATAAGATCCAGATCCGGAAGAGGTGTGGGCGGGGGCGGCAGACAGCCTGACATAAGATCCAGATCCGGAAGAGGTATGCGTCAGCCTAGCCCCGGAGGTGGCGGATATGTTCCAAGCCCTTCGGAGCTAGAAGACGCCGAGGAGATGGCGAGTCTTTATAACGACAGCGACGACGACTCCCGCGGCCTGGCACGCGCGAAACGCATAATGCGATCACGGAGCCGCTTCCTAGCCAAGCACAAGAAAGGCTTCATCGTTTTCAGCACCTTCGGAAGCCTGAGCATCGGCAGCATAATAATGCTGGCTAGCGTCTCCCAAGGACCACTGGAATTCATACATCTGGGCCAGTTGCTTGAAAGATTCCATTTTTCCAGCCTGGAAGACGCCCAGAACAACCGTCTGGTGAAAATCGCCCTCTATATCCATGATCCGACCAAGCCGCAGAATGCCCGCTTAGGTATAGCCGGCAACATTGCGGCCGACCATCTAGAATCTAAATTGAACGAGGCCACAGGCCTTAAGTCCGAATATAACTCAGTCAGTGGCCGATCCGAGGGCTATTCGGTAATACACGACAACGAGAAGTTCAAGGGCAAGAATACGCCTCAGATAAAGGAGGAGTTGGCCCGCAGCTACGGCATAGATCCGGCATCTATCGAGTTATCCGTCAGTACGACCGGGGAACAAACCATCAAATTCACTCCAGACCCGGGGGGCTGGAACTCCATCAAAAGATACCGCGCGCAGGTCAAGTTCAGCCGGACGCTACTGACCGAGGCGGGCTATAACAAACTTTCGACCCATGTGGGTTCGCGGGTGCTCGGAGCACGCGCCGGCTGGACGTTCCATCCCATCAGAGCTCTTGACAATGCCGCGCAGAACGCCGTGCTTGAAGGGGGCAAAAAGGGCCTGAATAAGCTCCGGGACAAGTTAAACAGCGAGGAGGCCACTTATGAAGCCGATGGCGCTACTACGAGGCCGGGAGGCGAACCGAAGGCTCAGGAAACGAAGGACGCCGCCGGCAATGACGTCCCGAACCCGCAAGGACAGGAGACTGCCCAGAGCACACAAGATATACAGAACAATGCCGATCAAGTCGACAACACAGATCCGCAATCGAAGGCCAAGTTCAGCGACTACTTAAACGCCAAGACGGTGGGAGCAGGCGCGGCCGGTTTTGGAGCCGGTATGCTTTGCTTGGCGCGCAACTTAAACTCCAGCGTTCCGCAAGAGAAGGATAAAAAGGTAAAGAGCCCGATGAGGCGCAAAGCGGGGAAGTTTGGTTTCGCCATACCGAGCCAAGCACAGAGCGGACAGGATATCGACGCGGTACAGCTTGGCGTCTACAAGGATCACGTGCTCGATACCAAGAATCCGGATACCGGCAGAGTAACGTCTACCTGGAACCAGGCCCGGAGCATACAGGCCGAACTTGGCCAGAACCTGACCGGCCCAGATTTGCCCAAAAGCCTTCAGGTATTTAACAACGAAAGCCCATTTGCTTTCGTAGACAGTATACCGGGGCTAGGCCCGGTGTGCGGCGCGCTTGAGAGCGTGTTCGGGCAGGTGTTCAGCATAGTTACCGGGCCGGTCAGTTATCTGGTATCCTCGGCAGTCCTGAAAGAAACGATTCCTATTCTGGTTGATTGGCTATCCGGCTCACCGATAAGCCCGGTAGCTTCCGGGGCCCTGTTCGGTAATATCGTCAACTACGGGGCCCGGCTTTCCGCCAATGATCTGGCCGCTGCCTTTGGTGCCGTACCGTTAAGCCCAGGCGCTTCGGTAATTCTAAAGAACACCGACGACACGCTTGATAGACAGGACTTCCAATCGAAAAGCGTCGCCTACAGGCTTTTCAACACCAGGGACAGCCGCTCGCTTGCCGGGCGTCTGATCGACCAGCAGGACTTAACCGTGACGCCGAACATGGAAAACGTCGCCAGCGATCTTGCCGGTATCTTCAAGACGGCAATAACTATACCCGGCACGCTATTGGCCGGTACGGCACATGCCGACCCTATCACGCCTTACAACTATCATGGCCTTGAAAAGGTGGGCTTTAGCGCTAGTGAGCTGGGCGATTCCCGTTTCGACAATCCTTTCAAGAACGCCTGTTACGTGGTCGGCTGCTCCAGCGCCCATATAAGTGGTATTCTTAACGATCCGGCCAAGTCCCAGACCTACATAGACAGAGCTCAGAAATGCTTCGGCGTGAACATCACTGATGACGGGGGTATGTGGAACATCGACAGCAAGACCCAAGCGGTCAACTTCGATGACACAAGCTACCCGACGAACGACTGCAAGAGTTCCAGCCTGGACTGGCTGAGGATACGCTTCTGGCTGCTCGACACGCCTACGCTGGAAGGCTGGCTCTGCGGCGAGGACCTGGACCAACAGTCCTGCCAGGACCTCGGCCTTGGCAATACCTCAAACGTTAATTCTACCGTCAACCCGGCAGCGGGCACCGCCCAACAAATAGCCCAGCAGATCCTGAACAATCCCAACGTCACCTACGAATGCGGCTCATCGGCGCAAGACGACATCAAACTCGCGGCACAGGGCAAGCCCGGCACTGCCGGCGCTCCTATCAGCAAAGCCATACTTCAACTCATAGCCACCATCGGCCAGAGCCACAAGGTGTGCGTTTCGGCTCTTGAAAGCTACGGACAGGGCCATACTACGGGCTCATACCACTACACCGGCGACGCCGTGGACTTCGGTAATCTGGACGGCGTCAGCATAACCGGCCGCAACGCGCCAGCCCTTACGATTATAAAAATAGCCGAGGATGTTCTACCAAACGGTTCGGAGTTCGGACAATGGCACGACCCCGGTACCGGTGCCTTATGCGGACCGGCGATATCATTCCCGGCCGGCTTCGACCAATTCGACGACACTTGCGACCATCTGCACGTCCAGGTGCCTAGGGGCACGCCTTGAAAAGCATGAGGTCGGTGGTAGCGCCGGCCGCCGGCTTATTACCAAGGGTGCTTTGCTTTCTACTTTTAACGATATTCTTAGCTTCTCAGCTGGGAGCGATAGCCGAGGCCGATATGCAACCCTACACGCAACCCCAGCTTTTCCAGGCAGGAGTAGGTTACTTCAATGTTGACGATTGCAGTCCCGGAGCCTCAGCCAGCGCCACGCCAAGCGCAGGCGGAGGAGGCGCGGGCGGCGGCCTAGTATGGCCCTTCGCCACCAAGAGTAGTTCTCAGTATAACCGGGTGGACGAGGGCTGGGACATCCAGGATAAACCCAGCGCCGACATCTACGCTATAGGGCCCGGCACCTTAGACGTATACCTTAAGGATACTGGCAACTTTGGTGACGACTACCCTGTAGAACATATGGATAACGCCCTCGCGGCGTCGGCAGGCTTCGATACTAACTGGGTATACTACGGGCATGTGCACATACTTCCCGGCTTGAAAGGAAAGCATGTGGATGCCGGCCAAAAAATTGCTACGGCCAATGGGCCGGGTGCCAGCATCCACAATCCTGAGAATGGCTCCGGCGCGGACCCTGGCTGGTTGGAAATAGGCTTCGCTGTAGCCGGCACGGACCAACCTGTGGCTCATGCGACTGGCGAGGCCCCTAGTGCCGCCGGACAAAAAATGAAAGATTTGCTGCTTAGTGCACAGCCCAGTCCGGGCGCTGCTGTAGTTTCAAGTGCGCCGGGCACTCCATCCTGCGCCTGTACTTCAAGCGCTTCGTCTCTGGTAGGTAATGGCGATGAGGATAAAATATGGAATTACTTCAAGAGCAAGGGTCTTAGTGATGAACAGGCAGCCGGGGTTCTGGGCAATATAGCCGACGAAACGGGCAGCACGTGGGATCCCGAGATAGTCCAAGGCGGGGGACATTCCAGTACACAGCCAAAGACTGGCGGGGCGGACGGTTGGGGATTGGTGCAGTGGACATATCCTTATCAGGATGTCAGTAAGCTTCTGCATGATAACCATGTAAGCGGAGCCCCGAATGAACTACAGACACAATTGGACCTGATCTGGGCGCAAATGAACGGAACCAGCCCCACGGGTGTTAATAATATGGCTGGCGGGTTGAAGGGCATTAATGACGTTTCGCAAGCTGCCACTTACTTTTCCGATAACTTCGAGGGTGGCGTGCCGGGAAGCCGGGTCAGCGATGCCCTTGATGCCTACGCCAAGTACAAGGGCACCGGAGGTGGATCCACGGGTCCGACCAGTCCTTCGGGAGGCGGCAGTGTGACTACCAGCGATACGCTGAACGGCCACAAACTGCCTGCCACCGTCGGTGGCACCGGACTGGAAAGCTTCTTCTCGCATTACGCTCTTGGCACACCGGCCAACCAGAATGAAGACAACTACTATATCACCATGCGCTGGCGCTATGACAAATGGAACTGGAACGGAACCTCGGTCCCTGGTCCGGAAAGCATAGGATTTTATCAGGGTCACCCTAAGGTCCTAGTTACTAATCCAAGAAACCATAAGAGCATCATAGCCATAGCACTTGAGGCTGGTCCGGCACCGTGGACAGGAGTAGACCCTGCGTCTAACAATAACCCGAAGGAGGGCTGGACCAACCCGCAAGACGGTACACCGTCCCAGTATAAGGGCAGGGTTTCCGGCTTCCCGCCCCCGGCTACTCATGCACTAGGAGCTATACAGACCACACCAAGCACGGGCGATAAGCTGGAGTACGCATGGGCGCCGGATCAGAACGCTACGCCTGGCCCCACGAACTTGTCGGTCGATAACGCGGGGGGGGCGGGCTGCGCCACTGCCGGGACTACCGGCAGTGGTAGCAATTCTGATATCGTCAGCGTGGCGAAGCAGGAGCTTGCGCTGGGATTAAAAGGCACCGGCCCTCTCAATAATGGTGGCCCTGTCTGTAAATACGAAGGCAGCGGGTGTTCGGAGCCATGGTGCGCCGACTTCGTAAGCTGGGTCTACAAGACAGCAGGCAAGCCGTTCACCGGCGGACATGATGGGGGATGGCGTCTATCTTTGGCAAGTGAGGTCACTGGATACTTTCTAAGCCGAAAGGGCCAGCCAGATATCGGGTATGGCACGCCGTCCGGCGGTGATAAGATGGAGCCGGGGTGGACTGTGAGTTTCAGCGGCTCAGAGCCAGGCGACAGGGGCATCGGCCATGTAGGTATAGTGGTCAAAGTTAACAGTGATGGTACATTTGATTATATCGATGGCAACGGCGCGGGTGCGGGGGTTTCAGAAAATAAGCACATACAGATGAGTTCGGCTATAGATTGGGGAGGATACAAATGAACTCGAGAAAATATGTAATCAGCATCGTAGTGTTTTGGATTATAGTCATACTTTTCTTTATAATCGCCAGTCTTCTACACCGGCATAAGCATGTCGATCTATATAGGGCTGCGCCGGGCGGCACCAATATAGTGTTCCCGTACCTGGCCGGGTCGCATACCATAGACTACTTCACCGGCTCAAACTTCGCCGCATACGACACTAAAACCCAGACTACCAAGACCATCAGCCCGCAGTTTATCTTGCCAACCGTAAGCCAAATGCGCTGGTCGAAAACCGGTGTATTATTTCAGGCGGGCGACTATTCGGCAACCGACAATCTCTACCCGGCCCTGATCAAAAAAGGCTTGCCGATCAACGCCGAGTACTGGTGGTTTTATGATTTTGCAACCCAGAAACTCAATACGGTGCTGACGCCCAATCCTATTAATGGCGTCATGGACGCCTTTTGGAACAGTTCAGGTGATAACTACTGTTATATAGGCGAAGACGGGCGGCTTTACGTGTCTGATTTAACACACTCTGTCGGAAAGGTCGGATCCGATGCAAGAATCAAACAATTCAACGGCACGACCATAACCCTAGCCCAAGGATCTATGCTAAGACAAATAAGCACTGATGGTCATTATGGTAAGACTTTTGTTGACGACAATTTACAGGATGCTTACGTATCTCCGGACGGCAAGACCATAGCATACGTATTGAACACCCACCCGGATTCCAGCAGTGTTGTTCCGGGCGATTTGTACAAGGTTGACCCCGCAACAGGAAAGTCGCACATGGTTCTTTCCGGGTTCAGCGGCGCAATGGCGGGTAGTGGTGGAAACCTTTATGCCGGGTATTCCGACAGTGATGGCAAAAATTATCTTCAGCTCTATCCCGAAAATGGAAAACCGATTGACTATTCCTTGGGTGCGTCTTTGAACAGGGGTGATCTTATAAGCACGGTACTGCCTGTGAGCCCACGGCTTATATATGTGGTCTCAAAATCAACCAACCTGGTCGAGATAACGAACCAGGAAAAGCCTGTTTCAACTCCTGTAAGCTACAGGTATAAGATCCAGACCGATCTATATGAGAATGGGTTCGAGATACATTATGACCCCTATAAAAACACGTATGAGATAGATATATCCGCCAATCCTTTCACTACATATCAGAACGCCGCCCTGGAATATATACGTGCCCAGCGAGTCGATCCAAATCAGATTAATATAATATGGCGAGGATACGAGGGTGTTAATACTACAAACCCTGCTGTAGACACTACGCCAATCAGCTCCATACCGCCAGCTTGATCCTAATATAACTTTTTACTTCAACGGAATGATATTCGTGCTTTCGGTGAAGTGGCCGACTACGGCGTCGGCGTCGGTGGTAGTTATGAACGTCTGGTACGGCGCCAGGTAGTCGGTCAGAGCATGGCGGCGTTTGCCGTCCAGCTCGCTGAATACATCGTCCAGTAAAAACAGCGGGGGTGTTCCGCGCAGTTCCTCGATGATCTTCAGCTCGATGATCTTCAGGGCCAGCACAGCGGTGCGGATTTCGCCGCGCGAGGCGGCTTCCTGCGCCGGTCGTCCATCGAACTCGGCGGCCAGGTCCTCGCGGTGCGGTCCAGCGCCAGTGAAGCCTCGCGCGCGGTCCAGTTCCAGCTCGTTTTCCAGTTCCTTTAGTAGCCTGGTCTCGTAGTTATCTGGCGTCCAGCGGCTCCGGTACTCCACCGTAAACTTCATTCTCGTGCCGGATAGTTTGCGATACAGTTTGGCGGCGTCTTGGTCCAGGCGTTCTGCTAGTTCGTGGCGGCACCGGACTATCTGCCCGGCTAGTTCGCTCAGGCGCACATCCCAGGGAAATATCCGGCTTTGTGTGCCGTGCTGTTTCAACAAACTGTTGCGCTGAGCCAGAGCTCGCCGGTATTTGCGCCTGAGCGCACCGTATCCAGGCATCGTTTGTTCAAGCATATCATCCAGGTAGTCCCGCCGGCGTTCCGGGCCGCCGGACAGCATGCGCAGGTCCTCCGGCTCAAACAACGCTGTAGGTAGTGTGTGTGGCTGGCTAAGACGCTTGTAAGTCTTTCCATCAAGCTCATAAACCTTGTTGCGTTCCGGTTCCAGGGTGAGCTTGACTGTGCGCTGGCCGCCGTTGTCTATATGGGCGTCCAGGCGCGCCCAGGACTTATTGAACATGACCAATTCCTGGTCGCGTGCGCGGTACGAACCGCCGCGCGCCAGTACTAGAAGCGCCTCTAACAAATTTGTCTTGCCGCTGGCATTGGGGCCGACAATAATGTTTACTCCGCTACTAAGCTCGAACGACGAATCTCTATAGGAGCGGAAATTCTGCAGCCTTATGTCCGTGATCATACCGGTATTGTATATGCCTAGCTCTTCAGCGGCATAATAATATGCCTGTAGTCGTCATTGGCTGGGTCGTATATGAGCGTAGGCTCAAGTTTGCCATTGAACCCAAATACAACCTCTTCTCCGGTCAGAGCGCCTAGGGCATCGAGCAAGTAGCGTGAATTAAGTGTGATGCTGCCGTCGGCGGTTATTTTAGCGTCAGCGGTAGCGGTGTTCTTGCCAAGTTGGGAGGCAACAGAGCGTATGCTTAGGTTTTTGGCTGATTTATCGAGTTCTATGGTCACGCTACCTGCGCTTTCGCGGGCAAACAAACTAGAAACCTTGGTCACGTTAATAAAATCGGCTTTTTTTAAAGTAGCTTTGGATTTGAATGTATTGGGGATTAGTTTTTTATAATCAGGGTATTTTCCGTCCAGTAGGCGGGTTACCAACTCTATGTCGCCTACTTGGAAGAGTATTTGTTGTTCGTCGTGTGTTATTTTTACTTGGTCGTCCGTTTCGCCGAGCACCCTTAACAAGTCCTGCATGGCTGAAGCTGGTACAAGCAGGTGGATATTTTCTTTGTTTTTGCCCAGCCCCTTTTCCGCGAGGCGGTAGCTGTCTGTCGCAGCCATTGAAAGAGTGCCCTCTGCTGTTTGCAGAAGTACTCCTGTTAAAACTGGTCGTGTTTCGTCGGCTGAAGCCGCAAACACTACTTGTTGTAGGGCTTTTTTAAACTCGGGCCCGGGAACGCTCCATTTTTTGCCAGAGGAAATAGCTGGCATAACTGGGAAATCATCGGCCATTATACCGTTTACCACGGATTTATATTGGTCAGTGGAAACATGAAGTTTGGTTTCTTGAAGGTCTAGCTCTATAACCCCTCCAGGAAGGCTGCTAACGAAATCCTGCATAAGCCGAGCGGGGACGGTGATAGACCCTTCTTCAGAAACTTTGGCGCCGATCAGATGGGTTATGGCTATATCAAGGTTGGTAGCTGACAAACTCAATCGATTATTGCTGGTTTTTATCAAAACATTGGAGAGTATGGGGAGGGTGCCGCGGTTATTGGCGACTTTAGCCACTGAGTTTAGTGCGCGATTGAGGTTTTCTTGTGTAACTTGTAGCTTCATTACAAACCCTTCTATTAATAACTAAATAAATTAAAAAACTTTGTTGTTATTAGGGTTGTGGAATGTGGGTAAAAAAACCGGCTCAACAGAGAGAAAACCCTGAAATTGCTTGTGGGAAAGGTTTGGTAAAGTGTGGGGAGAGAATTTGTATAACTAACACCCGCTATAAAACCAGGCACAGTTTGTGCACAGTAACCCCCCACTAATACCACAGGATTTCCCCAGACGACATTAAGCATACAAATGCTCCTTGATTTCAGATATTGCCATGCGTAAAGACGCGTCGGCGCGAGCCTCACGGTCAATTTTGTCTACGGAATGAATAGCGGTCGTATGATCTTTACGGCCAAGCTCCCTGGCTATCTTCGGAAAACTTAATTTAAGTTCAGAACGCAATATATACATAGCAACCTGTCGCGGCACCACTATATCTTTGTCGCGCTTAGGGCCCACTATATCCTCCATAGACACCTGGAAATGCCGCGCTGTACGCTCGATTATCTGCTTGGCGCTCAAGTGCTTAGGTCTGGTTTTGTTGACGCTCAGCAAGCTGGATGCGATGGCTAGTGTGGGTTCCAAACCGCGCATTTCACAATAAGCCAATAATTGGTTTAACGCCCCTTCTAATTCCCGGATATTGGTCTGCATACTAGTGGCCAAATATTCTACTACTTCATTGTCTAGCTCACTGTCGTGGTAGCCGGCTTTTGTCTGAACTATTGCACAACGCGTTTCAAAATCCGGCACCTGCATATCAATCCCCATCCCCCCTGTAAAACGCGACTTGAGACGGTCTTCCAGGGTAGGAATGTTCTTCGGCGGCTTGTCGGCACTTAGGATTATTTGTTTGTTGGCCTCGTGCAAAGCGTTAAACGTATGAAAAAATTCTTCCTGGACCTTCTCTTTTCCAGCTATGAACTGTACATCATCCACGATTAGCACATCGGCGGTGCGGTAGTGCCTGGCAAAAGCAGCGGTCTTGCGAAAACGCAAAGCGTCTACAAACTCCTGCACGAATTGCTCGGTAGATATATAAAGCACCCTGGAGTCCGGGTTCCTGGCCGCAAGAGTATTACCCACAGCTTGGATTAAGTGGGTTTTTCCTATGCCCACGCCGCCATACAGGAAGAGGGGATTGTATTTGGCGCCAGGTTTCTGGGCTACTGACTGGCAGGCCGCGAACGCCAGCTCGTTCCCGTCGCCAACCACGAAATTATCGAAAGTATAGCGTTCGTTCAACCCCTGGCGGTAGGAGTGTCCTAAACCGTTGCCGGCACTGGCGGGAGTGTCCGGCTTGGGGGCCGCCTTAATCTCGGCTGCCGGCTCAACAACTTCTCTGTATTCAGAACGGCTCTTACTGGTTTGTGCCGAGACCGTGTACTCTATGTTGTTGACCGCGACACCATTTTTATCCAAGGTTTTGGTTATAAGATCGCCGTACTTACGCTCCAATTGCTGTTTGATAAAGATATTGGGAACGCCCACTACCAGATTATCACCCTCGTGTTTGATAAGGTTCGTGTTTTTAAACCAGGTAACGTAATTGCCGTGTGAAACAGACAGCTCGATTTCTCCTAGAACAGTCTGCCATAAGACACCTGGCTGCATAGCACTCCCCATTTACTTTTCGTACTCTTAATATACGGAATCTATCATAAGTTTTCCACAAAGAATCGACAAGCATAGGCGTAAAGGCCGGGAAAAACAGCACCAGAGGGAAAATTATACACAAGCCAAAATCACCCCAGTTAAATTGTGGACAAAAGCCTTTATGTAGTGGATAACCCTCGACCGAAAGGCGGATAAACATTGTTAAAACCACACGCTGGCGGCCGATGGGTGCAACTCTTTACATACAGGGGCAAAACAGCTATAGTCTTACAGATACGAACCGATAGGAATATATGCCGAAACGGACCCACCAGCCCAAGAAACGATCACGCGCCCGCGAGCACGGCTTTTTGAAACGCATGGCCACCAAGAGCGGCCGGAACGTCCTGAAGCGACGCCGCGACAAAAAGCGCGCCAAACTCTCTGCATGATCGGACGCGCCCACCGGTTCCATGGACATAATGCGCTTAACGGCGTCTATCGCCGCGGCAGAACTGTCCGCGCCTCTTTAATGAGTCTGCGCATTGCCGCCCGTGATTCTAAAAAACCTTACCGCGTGGCGGTGGTGGTCAGCCGCAAGGTCAATAAATCGGCGGTGATACGCAACCGTATACGCAGACGCGTCTACGCGGCGGTTAGAAAGACTGCTACAGAAGTGAATCCGGGGACCGATCTGGTCTTCACCGTCTTCAGCGACAAGGTGAGGGAAGTACCGGCGGATGAACTGCAAGAAATAGTCGCCGGGCTGCTCGGCAAAGCCGCCTGATGCCGCTGGGTCCACCGCGGAACATCGGTCAAGCATGATATAGTAATAGGCAAATGTTCACAACCCTGATCGTCCAACCGCTTTTTAACCTATTGGTGCTGATTTACGCGCTTCTGCCCGGCCATAACTTCGGCTTTGCCCTGGTAATTTTCACCATAATCATCCGTCTGATTCTGTGGCCATTGGTAAAAAAACAGCTGCACCAGGCTCGCGCTATGCGCGAACTTCAGCCGGAGATTAAGAAAGTCAAACAGGCTACCAAGGGCGACCGCCAGAAAGAATCCCAGATGCTCATGGAGCTGTACAAAGAGAAGGGCATCAACCCGATTGGTACCCTGCCCACGCTCATCGTACAGGTGGTAGTGCTGATAGGCCTCTACAGCGGTTTGCGCCGGATCATCGCCGACCCGCACAGTTTGATTAGTTTCTCGTACCCGGCAATCCAGCATATGGGCTGGATGCGGCATCTGGCGCACGACATACATGCGTTCGACGACACGTTGTTCGGCTGGGTCGACTTGAGCCGCGCGGCCCTGACCAAAGGCATGCCCATCTACTGGCCGGCGATGCTCATCGTCTTGGGCAGTGCTATCGCCCAATTTTTCCAGGGCCGGCAGCTGATGCCAGCCGACAAAGAAAAGAAAGGCCTGCGCACCATCCTCAAACAGGCCAGCGGCGGCAACCAGGCCGACCAGTCCGAGATCAATGCCGCAGTAGGCCGCAGCACGATGTACTTGTTGCCGTTCATGATTTTCTTCTTCACGGTCAGCCTGGCCTCGGCACTAAGCCTGTACTGGCTGATAAGCGGCTTGGTGGCCTACATACAGCAAAGCATCATCCTGAACCGCGATGAAGAAGAGATGGAAGACATCGCCGACAAACCCACGGGCAAAAACGTTTCCAGCATTCCGGAAGCTGAAATCGTCGAGGTATTGGACAAGGCTTCCGCCAAGACGAAGAAATCTGCCAAGCGAAAGACCAGAAAACAGAGGCGCAAGAAATGAGCGACGCGGCGAACGATTCCATGGAAGAAGCCATTACCTACGCCAAGAAATATCTGGAAGACCTGCTGTCGTTCTTCGGCCTTAATACGGATGTCTACGCCACCAGCGACGACGAAGTCATCCAGCTGAACGTACCCAGCACGCACATGAACGGTTTCCTGATTGGTCAACGCGGCGAGAGCATGCGCTCTTTGCAGTATCTGACCAGCACGGCGTTAAAAAACGCCGGTTACTTGAACAACCGCGTAAACGTCGACATTGCCGAATACAAGAAACAGCGGGCCGATCGCTTGCGTGACCGCGCGGAGGCCTGGGTGAAACAGGTTCAGGACAGTAGCGAGCCGATGGATTTGGAACCGATGAACGCCGCCGACCGCCGCGTGGTGCACAAACTGGCCGCGGAGTACGGGCTGACCAGCGAATCGGAGGGCGAGGGCCGCGACCGTCACATCGTTCTCAAACGCGAAGAAAGTGCCGCAACCGAGCCCGACAAATAAAACTGATTGTGGTTGGCTCCGGACCCTGGCCGGTTCCGATTAGGACGTTTTGCGTACGTTTTGAACGCAAAACGTCCTAATCGCCCAAGGCTTTCTTGTAGACGGCGAGGGTCTGTTCCGCCATGCGCTTCCAGGAGTAGTTCTTTACCTGGGCATGGCCTTTCTTTATGAGGCCGGCGCGCAGGTCCTTGTCGCTCAAGATCTCATCGATAGCAGTGGCCATGGCGGCCGTATCCTTAGGGTCGAAGTAATGCGCAGCGTCGCCGTAGACCTCGGGCAAACAGGTGGCATTGCTGGAAACCACAGGCGCGCCGTGGCACATGGCCTCTAACCCTGGCAGACCGAATCCTTCGCTCAAAGAAGGGAACACGTAAGCCTCGCAATTTTCATAAAGCCAGCGCAGCTCGCCGTCGCTCACGAAGCCGGGAAAATACAGGTTCTTTACGCCCTTCACGTAGGCGTTGTCCTCTATGCGTTGGTAATTGGCGTCGGTACGCCCGGCCATCACCAGCATAAGTTCAGGGTATTTGGCCTGAAGGGAAGCGAAGGCTTCTATCAGCCGCTCCAGATTCTTGTGCGGCGTAGGCCGGCCCACGTACATCAGGAACCGGCGGCCGGTGAGCTGTTTCATAGCCTTGGGCCGGTCGGTTATGGCGTCGGCCGCCTCGGGCGTCACCGTAATCTTATCCCGCTGTACGCCGGTGAAACGCACCAAGTCATCGGCCACGAACTGAGATGGAACTATAAGTGCCGCGGACTTGTGAGCAGACCGCCACACCACATACTTATAAATCTGTTGTTTGAAGGTAAAGATAGCGGAGTTCTTGGCGGGATTGGAAAAACGCATGGTGGTCAGATCGTGCACAGTCGTAACCACGCGGCCGCGGTACCAGATAGGCTGGTGTACCATGCCGAAATGCACCAGATCCGCCCCTAACCCGTCCAGCTGTTTCTTGAAGCCGATCTGCTCCCCGAACCCGAATTCCTTGTGCGGACAGACGTGCTTGTTGAAGTTGGCATGTTCCGGATTCCAACTGGCGATATCGTTAGGCTTCAGCAGTACGATGTATTCGTGCTCGCGGTCAATCTCCTGTAAGTAGTGCAGGAGCCGCTCCATATAACGGCCGGTGCTGGTCCGCAGTTCGCGGGCGTCTATGACTATGCGCTTCATGAGTCTATAATAACGCGCCGGGCTGATGTTATACTACTCACAAGCTATGGGAAAACAAGCACTCATAACCGGAATTACCGGGCAGGACGGCTATCATCTGTCCGAACTTCTTCACGAGAAAGGCTACAAAGTCTACGGACTGATCCGCGGCCAGCATAACCCCAAACGTGGGCGCTTAGAGCAGGAGCAGCCCTATATAAAGCTCGTTGAAGGCGATCTGACCGACCCGACGTCCCTGATGAGAGCCTTGGAAATATCCAAGCCTGACGAGGTCTACAACCTTGCCGCCATAAGCCATGTAGGCTATTCGTTTAAGACCCCCCAGCTGGTGGCAGACGTCACCGGCAAGGGCGTACTGAACGTGCTGGAGGCCATCCGCCACACCGGCGGCACCAAATCCGTGCGCTTTTACCAGGCCTCTACGTCCGAGATGTTCGGCGGGCTGGATTACAACCGGCCGGGCAAAGGCTACGACGAAAACGCATTGTTCCACCCGCGCAGTCCTTACGGCGTAGCTAAGCTCTACGGCCACTGGATAACCAAGAACTACCGCGAAAGCTACGACATGCACGCTACCTCTGGCATTCTGTTCAATCATGAAGGTGAACGCCGCGGACTGGAGTTCGTGACGCGCAAGATCAGCAATGCCGTCGCGCGCATACATCTGGGCAAGCAGGATCACATAGAATTGGGCAACCTGGACGCCAAACGTGACTGGGGCTATGCCGGCGACTACGTGGAAGGCATGTGGCGGATGTTGCAGCAGGAAAAGCCGGACGACTACGTGCTGGCCACCGGCGCGACGCATTCCATCGAGGATTTCCTGGAACTAGCCTTCAAACAGATAGGGATTGACGACTGGAAGCCTTACGTCAAACAGAACCCGGCCTTCATGCGCCCATCCGAGGTAGACATACTGCTCGGTAACCCGGCCAAGGCCGAAAAAGTGCTGGGCTGGAAGCGCAAAGTCGACTTTGAAGGCCTGGTGAAGCTGATGGTCGAATACGACATCGGCCTGGAATCGGCCACTAATCTGACCTAGGAACGACTTAGCGGTCGCGCCAGTCGGCGATAACGTCTTCCAGGGTAGTTTCCAGAGAGATCTGAGGCTTCCAGCCTGTGGCTTCCGTAAGCTTGGAGCTGTCGCCGTAAATCTCGGGCGCATCGGAGGGACGCATCTTCTCCGGGTCTTCCTTGAGCGGCGCCTTGGATCCGGCGGCCTTGAGCAGGCCTGACACCATATCATGGCCGCTTACGGCCTTGCCGGAGCAGACGTTATAAATTTCGCCGGCCTTGCTCTTTTCGAGCAGCAGGCGGTAGGCGCGGACGATGTCGCGCACGTCAGTGTAATCACGTTTGGCGTCCAGGTTGCCGACCAGCACCTCGGACTGCTTGCCCTGTTCGCAAGCGATAATCTGTTGGGCTACATCCGGTATCAAGAAGCCGGGATTCTGGCCAGGGCCGATGTGGTTAAACGGCCGGGCAATAACGCAGGAAAATCCCCGTAGACCGTAGTGCAGCGCCATCTGCTCCTGGCCGATCTTGCTCACGGCATAAGGCGACCCTGGGAAAACGTCTGATTTTTCAGTCAGGGGCAGGGGGGATTTAGCGTCGTACAAGTTGCCGCTGCTGATGACTAGGAACTTAGGCTTGGCGCCCTGGGCGAGCGCGGCCTCGAACAGGTTTATCTCGATACCCACGTTGGTGGTTATATAAGTCAGAGGGTCGTCAAACGACGGGCCCACTGCAGCCAGCCCTGCCAAGTGTATTACGCCGTCTATGCCGCTAAAATCCAGCTTGGCCACGGCTGTGGCATCGTTTAGGTCCAATACCATGTATTCCGAAACGTAAGGCGACTTTTTTTTGGCGCCGGCCGGGCCGCCTACACCGACCACGTTCACGCCGTTTTCGGACAATTCTTTCACTAAGTGCTGTCCGACGAAGCCATTGGCCCCCGTCACCAGGATTTTCTTCATACTAAGTAGACTACAGTACTACAGGTTCCGCGCAAAGCAAGACAGGAAAATTATAGTATGGGTAAGTTTGGTTGGTAATCACGCGGTCCATGACATCGTAAACCATGTCCCTATAAGCCGGGTGATACTCGCCCTCGGGAGCTTCCAGTATACTAAACGGATCCTCCCAACGAAGATCGTTATACTCATCGTTCGGTTCAACTCGAGAGTTAAACTCTGGTTCGGAAACCGGCATAGCGAATAACGTAACTGCCTGATGAACGCCAGTTACTAACTCTCCCTTTTCATTCCAGCTGGCCGGCTGTTCCCGAGTATCCCATATGACATCGTACTGGGTACCTACAGGCTGGAGACGATCCTTGGCCAAGGCGGCAATCTGGTCTCCCAACTCGCGCCCTATATTATGTGTGGCCGTTTCTACGTCCGTGTCACCAGCATACTTACGTCCGCCGATAACCCAGTCGCCCGGGTGGGGCTCCCGGTCTCTCCGACCGACCAATATACGGCCGGTGTCAGGGTCGTAAATAATGACATCACACGTTTTAGCTACTATGCTGCTAAGCGTTTCACTATAAGCTTCCGTGCTGATGAACCGCTGGAATGACGGCCTCGTGCCGTCTTTAGACGTAACATACTCCCGGACAGTAAGAACGGTACCGGCAACCTGGGTAGGCGCGTAATCTACCGTTTTACCGGTCTGTTCGTCCATAACTCTTTGGCGTTCACCAGACATATGTATATTTAAGCATAAAATGATTAAATAATCAATACCTGAGCGAAGAGGAGTTGATTGCTACAGTAGTGAAATAGGGGTAAAATAAGCTGAACGTGCGTAAATTCGCCCAACGCTATCGGTACTCTATAATTCTGCTCAGGCAGCTGGTTAAGACCGACTTCAAACTGCGCTACCAAGGTTCGGTGCTGGGCTACGCTTGGTCGCTGCTACGACCCCTGTTCCTGTTCGTAATCCTGTACATCGTGTTCGGGGTGTTTCTAAAGGCCAAGGGCAACCCGCCGATCCCTCATTACCCAGTCTATCTGCTGCTGGGCATTGTGCTGTGGAACTACTTCTCGGAAGTCACGGTGGGCAGTGTGGCGGCCATCGTTGGCAAGGGCGAGCTCCTGCGCAAGATCAACTTCCCCAAATACGTCATCATCCTGGCCGGCTCGTTCTCCGCGTTTATCAACCTGCTTATTAACTTCGTGGTGATAGCCATATTTATGTACTTCGGCCATGTGGCGCTTACGTGGAACGCGCTGATTATGCTGCCGCTCATAGCGGAGCTTTTTATCCTGTCTGTCGCCCTGGCGTTCTTTTTAAGCGCGCTGTTCGTGAGGTTCCGCGACGTGACTTACATCTGGGAGGTCATCATGCAGGCGGCATTTTATGCCACGCCGATACTATATCCTTTGAGCATCATACCGGACAAAGCGGCCAAAGTACTGTTGCTTAATCCAATGGCGCAGATTATCCAGGATGCCAGACATGTGCTGGTCACGCCGGCTTCCCAGACGATCTTTGATTTCTGGGGCGGCGACTATTTGATATGGGCGATTCCTCTGGGCATGACACTTATTATCGCGGTCCTGGGAGCGGTTTACTTCCGCAGTCAGTCCAAAAACTTCGCGGAGGAGGTGTAGCATGCCGGACGAAGTAGTTATCCGCGCGGAAAAGGTCAGCAAGGACTTTGTGTTGCCGCACGAGAAAGTCAACTCGCTCAAAAGCCTGTTCACGGGCGCGGCCAAACGGCGCGGTCACAGGAAGAGCAAAGAGACCCAGCACGCCCTGCGCGACATCTCGTTCGAAATCAAAAAGGGCGAATTTTTCGGCATAGTCGGCCGCAACGGCAGCGGCAAGAGCACATTGCTGAAGATTCTGGCCGGAATCTACCAGCCTACGAAAGGCAAGGTCCACACCCGCGGCAAGCTGGTGCCGTTCATCGAGCTGGGCGTGGGCTTCAACCCGGAACTCACCGGCCGCGAGAACGTCTACCTGAACGGCGCTATGCTTGGCTTCTCGGAGAGGGAAGTAGAAGAGATGTACGACAGCATCGTGAAATTCGCGGAACTGGAACGCTTCATGGACCAGAAATTGAAGAACTACTCGTCCGGTATGCAGGTACGCCTGGCGTTTTCCATGGCCATCCGCGCCGAGGCCGACATCCTGCTCATAGACGAAGTCCTCGCCGTCGGCGACGCCGATTTCCAGAGGAAGTGTTATGACTATTTTCGTAAACTTAAAAAAGAGAAAAAAACAGTCATCTTCGTAAGCCACGACATGAGCGCAATCAGGGGGTACTGTGACCGCGCGCTCATGATTGAAGACAGCGAAATCGTTTTCTCAGGAAGCGCTAACGACACCGCAAAAGAGTACACAAAGCTATTCATGCCCGAAGTTTATGCAGCTGATAAAAGGACAGAGCAAAAAGAAAATGCTAGAAAAACCAAAGCCAAAAAGTGGGGCGCTGGAGGTATAGATATTGTCAACCTCAGCATATCCAAACCAAGGTTTACTCAGAGTGACAACGCTATAGAAGTAACCTACCAGATTAAGGCTACAGAAAGCTTCAAGGATGAAATAATCCCTGGGATAACTATAAGGGACGCAAGCGGTGAACCCATTTGCGGCACAAACACTAAAATAATTCACCCAGAAAAACGCTACTTCATAGGCGGCAACAGTGACAAAGTATTACGCATACGGTGGCATATTCCGAATATATTTAACGGAGGTACATATACGATAGAACCTGCCGTACTGTCGGCAACTAATAATGATACATTGCAGTGGTGGGATGAAGCTGCGCGCTTCATTATTGTTAATGACGAGAGCACCCCATACCCGGTAGCTCCGCACATCATCGCCGATATTTAGTCACCTAGCCGTAATAACATCCATAATGCGGTTAGACGTTTCTTCCCAGGTGAAATTTGAAGCCTGTTTTTTGCCTAACGAAGCATACTTCTTGCGCAGTTTAGGATTAGACTCTAAGTCTTGTACGAATTTGACTATATCTAGGTAAGAATCAGCATAAAGTGCAGCGCTTCCAGCAGCCTCGGCTATGGATGAATTTTTATATGTAATTACGGGCGTGCCATACTGCATCGCCTCCAACACAGGTAGACCGAAGCCCTCATACCTACTTGGGAACACAAATACCAACGCATTATTGTATAGCCAGTTTCGCTCCTGATCGGACACAAAACCTAAGTAAATTATATCGTCAGCATAAGAAGAATTTCTAAGAGCTAGTTGCGTGTCATGAACCGGAATAGATTCTGGACCACGCATTATATCACCAGCTAGCACTAGTTTAAGTTCATGGCCTTGCGCCCGCAAGTGATTAAACGCCATGACTAATTCGTCAAGCTTGCGACGATGATCTGCTCCGCCCACGAACAGCAGGAACTTTGTTGCTTCATCCATTTTGAATGGGCGCTTCAAATATCCCCATGAAGTATCTATATATCGGTGCATCTCTGTCCTGGCATTGCCGATTGCTTCCTCAGGCCTGTTTACGCCCAGAGGAATAGTTACTATTTTTCTTCTGGAAGATCTAACGTATTTCAGAAAGTCCTTGCGCGTGGTTTCGGATATGGCTATTACCTTGTCAGACCGCGTGGCGTTGACGCGCAGTTTATGTATGTAGGACCAGCGGCGCAGAGAACAACGAACTGCGGCTTGGCGGGGCTGGCCACGTGACCTGGAGGTTTTATAATCCCATAGATAATCTGAACCTAGTACGTAAGGTATTACGTCGTAGGCTATGAAGACCTTTTTCATACCCCAGCCTTTAGGTACGCCAATCATTTGATCAGTCTGCAGGAAGACGTCTATGCCTTTGACGTCATGTATCCTTGCATCTCCAAAGTAGAGGTATCGCAAGGACACCAGTTTATTTATAAACTTGACAATGAGGTTAAACTTACCCGGGAGTACAGGCCCAATTTTCTTCGGGTCTACTAGAGGTCTGACCACATAATTTATGTCGTTCAAATCAAAAAGCTCCAGAGGATCATCACGGTTCCCCTCTATGTAATAGAAAAAAACAAAGTCATGTTTCTTACGCAGATCGGGCGGGATATTATTTATGAAGTTTATGAGAGTATAGCCTATACCTCGCATACGGTGAGAACCTTGCAACGATGACAAATCGAGGCCTATTGTCATGATTTTACCTCTTGTGCCGCATCCATGATTACCTGAGCGCTTCGCTTCCAAGAAAACTTTTCGGCCTGCCGCGGACCCTCTTCCAAGACCCTTTCTGAAATTCTTTCTATATTGCCAAGGGCTTCCTTCATGGTGCTTACAAGCAGACCGGGCTTGTCCACATCTATCAAAGTGCCAGCTGAGCCCACGGCTTCCGGCAGCGAAGAATTATTAGCGGCTATAACGGGCACCCCACATGCCAACGCCTCCAATGGAGGCATCCCAAATCCCTCGTAGTGGCTTGGGTATACAAGCAAGGAAGCTCCAGAAATAATGGCTGGCTTATCTTTGTCTGCGACATATTTTGACGGCCTAATGATTTTGTAGCCTTCATTGACCTTTGAAATTACGTGATTAAATAAAGTTTCCGTCTTCCAGCCGCTCACACCTACTAGCAATAGTGCATATTTGTCCGTTATGGTTTTTGGCAGCTCGCAGTACGCATCGACTAAGGCTTGCAAATTTTTACGTGGTTCAAGGTTAGAAAGAGCTAAAATATACTTGCCTCCGACCCCATATTTGTCGTTTATCCTTGCAATTTCTTTGGACGATCTTTTATAGAACAGTCCTGGATCGGCTGCAGGATAAGCTACGCTTACTTTGGACTCAGGCAGTTTGTAGAAATCTATTATTTCATGCTGGGCACTTCGTGATATAGTAACTATTTTTTTTGATTTACCTACTGATTTGCGAACGGATTTTGAAAGGAAGTTTGCATTACCTTCATCTGAGTATTGGCGATGCAACTCAAAGGACAGATCATAAATTACAAGTACAGATTTACTGAATAACAATGGCATACCCACGAAGCGAGGGAATATGTACACGCCCCTGCCACACAGCAAGTCGATGGGCGGAAGCTTGCCCCTATGCCACAAGGCTGCCACATAGCGGAATGGCAAAGGAAGTTTTTTACATCTTATATGTTTGAATCCAAATTTTTTGAATTTCTTAACGGAATCGCGAGGGATAATGACCACTATCTCTGGAGCTTCAACCCCCTTATATTTGGACTCCTCTATAATTTCGTCAAAACCTCGCAACATGCCCAATATATACTGGCCGATACCACTAAAATGACCGTCGACCAGACCGAGGCCGTCAATATAAATAGGTTTTTGCTTCATAGGCGATAAGCCTATTTTATCAGACTATAGGCCGGGTACGGGGCTCTAATTCGCTCCGGCTGTCGCAGTATTCCAGTACGGTCGGTTTGCATTGTTATACAGCACCAGGTTGCCGTCCTGCTGTATGACCAGCCTAAGGCCAGGATAACCGGCGGTGTGGCTATACCATAGCGGGCGTCCATTATTGTCGTAGAGTACCAGGTTGCCATCCAATTGCATGGCCAGGAAAGACACTGACTTACCGTCAGTACCGGTTGACCACAACGCATGGGTAGGAGAGTACAAAACCAGATTACCGTCGGCCTGCATTATCAGATGGAAACGCCGATCAGCAGTATCTATGCTTTGGCCGGGATAGAGACGGGCCGCTGTTGCACCGGGCTTCAGTGATGTATTCACGTAGGAAAGATGATCAGGATTATGAACCGTATAGCTTGCCCACAGGGCGGCGTTTGAGCTGCTGTAGACTACCATATTGCCATCTGTTTGCAGCACAAGCCTTGCACCGGAATTGCCCTCAGTCTGCGTACTCCACAAAGCCACGTTGTTTTGGTTATATAAAACCAAGTTGCCATCAGTCTGCATGACCAAGCGATTAGCGGAACTCCCCTGCGTCCCGGTTTCCCAAGAGATATTAAAATCTGAATACAGCACCAGATTGCCGTCGCTCTTGATGGTTAGGACAGACTGAGAGTCCGTTGATAACAATGAACTGCCTTTGTTAAGCGTCTGCCCGGATGTGAGGGTGGAGTTATTACTATTGTTTGCCGATCCTGTACTATTCACGTTCACCGTCACGAAAAACCCCAGGTCATTAAGCCAGGTCTGGCCTTCGATTAGCGGATTGAAGTATTCGTTATAGGTGCCAGTAGTGCCGGGGGCCTGCATCTCAAACTGGAAAGTTCCCACATCTCCGGGAACGACCGAACTCTCGAGCAGCTGAGTCGGCCTGCTGTTGGACAGCCAATTTCCGTCAGCGAAACTGCTGGCCCGGTCCATCGGGCGCGAGGTGCCTAGATGCATGTTGGACTGGGTCCAAGTCTGGTAGCCTATATTTCTGGCTTTCAGCGTCATGTAAATCTTGCCCCCGGGCGCGACCGTAGGAGTTGCCGAGAACTGCTGTGTGCGACCGGCATCTGAATAGGCCCACTGGCCTTCATAGGCCCAGGCGTACGGCGTAGAAGTCTGGGTCGAGCCGAACCACAGCTGGAAGTAGTAAACGAAGTTATAACTGCCCGAATAGCCCGTCTCTGAGTACGGACCAACGTAGGGCGTGTAGCAGTAAAGCGATGCTGTGGCGGCATTAGCTATAGTAATCGTCCTTGCCGAGCCACCGGAATTCGTGAAGGTTACCGTGTTGCCCGGGTAAAGCCCTGCCGAATAAAACCCTGCATGGGCGCTGGAGCAAGGGTAATTGTTGCCCGGGTGCCAGCTTAGCCAATCCGCATGATGAAGAGCGCCTTCGTAGTTATAGCGCAGTATCCAAGTGCCATTGTCTACTTGGCTGAAGAAACCCACATATCCGCTACAGGAGTTGTAGCCCATAGCGCAGTTTATCTGGGAAGCGGATGGAGAGGGGTCTGTTATAAGGGACTGTTCCTTTTCCAGCGTAGCGAGGATGCTGCGGGGACTGATTCCGTAAGCCTGCGCGGAGTCGAAGATTATCTGAGCTACCGATATGCGCTGGCCGCAGTGATGGTAATAGGGCGCAATGGTGGAGTCGCAAGCCTCTACGTCGGAGTAGCCTGCTATTCCGCCGTGCTCGCTGGACAGGAACGCCTGGATCTGACTGGCATTCATGGAGCTGGTATTGGTGAACGTGGGATTGTCTATGAGATTGCTGGGGTTGTAACTGGGCGAAAAGGCATGGGCGCGCTGTAGCGGCAGCATGATGCTGGCTGCCATCAGCAGAAATACAGACAACACCAGAAATGCAGCATTCTTTTTACTCAAACCGGTCCTAAGTGCTGAAACTAACATTGATTTCCACTATGTCCTCTTCCGCGCCATTACTTGGGTTAGGGTAGTATACCTCTAATTTTCCGCTATTTGAATGCGGGGTGAACTTAAGTATGCCAGAGAATTTTCCATCAACTACCTTAAGATTACCTTGAGCTATCAGACCTACCGAGTTGTCCTTAAGGATGAACTGGACGCTGCTGACCTTAGCCAAACCGCTCAGCGTGTCGCCAGAGCGCACCGTAGTGTTGGGCGAAGGTAGCTGAAGCGTGATGTTGCCGGAAGTTGACAAGACCCACTGGGACGATGGCGGCAGTGTGCCGCTGGTCTTTCCATTCTGGTCCACCACGCCACCGTCGCGGTTTCCATTCGTGACCGTGGATTCAGGCACCTTGTGCGGCGTAGGCTTGGACGTCGTGCCGGTGACTTTGCTTTTACTCTTGCTGGCAGCAAGGTTAGGGTTTGAGTTGTGGTTATGATAAATCCAAGCTCCGCCGGCCACCAACACAATCAGTAGGCCTAAGAGAACCTTCTTGCTTAAAAAACTGCGCTTGCTCATATTTTTATTTTATTCCGTCCACACACATAATACCATAAAGTTTAAGAAATTGACAAGCGCACACATCTGTTAAAAATTGCAAGACAACGTTAAATGAAAGATTGGTCTGTCCATATTTCTTTTCACGCACCGCGGCAGTATAGAATATACGTAATGGATAAATCCAAATATCGGCCTTCTGTATTGAGGTTTTGGCTCTCCAAGGGCTGGGTGCAGTGGCTTCTGGCGGCCGTATTCTTCTTTTTTGCTTCCTGGTTCTTCATGGGCAGTGCCATCAATAATTGTTCGACCACCACGACCGCTTTGGGAAGTGATAGCACAGGCGGCTTAGCGTGGATGCAGTGGGCTGGCGGTAACGACCTGAGCTGGGGGCATACGGACAAAAGCAACTATCCTTACGGGGAAAATCTTAATCAACCGCAGAATATAACCTCAGCCCTGTTAATTTTTATATATAAAGTATTCGCCTCGTTAACTACACCTATATGCGGGCTCAACCTTTTAGAGCTACTGGGCTACATGTCAACCGGGCTGGTAATGTACGGACTGATCAGATGGTTGCTGAAACGCAATGACATCGCGGTGTTCGCGGGGTTTGCCGCCACGTTCGTGCCTTTCCATCTTGTAAATGCCCAAAGTCACATCAATTACATATACGGGAGCACGTTTATAGGTGTGATATGGGCTTACCTGTGGCTCATAAGCAGGCCTACTTATAAAAGGGCGTTGGTATTAGGCGCGGTCAGCGCGATTGGATTCTACTTTGATGGTTATTTTATATTTATCACCGGGGTCCTGCTTGCCGGCCTGTTTGCGTCTTCGTTCATATACGACCTGCTTAGATCGCTACTAGGCCACACCAATTCCGTCGCCATATGGAGGGAGGCCTTGCACAGAGCCAAGTATCTGGTGGTTGCAGGGCTTTCTTTAGGCTTGCTGCTGGCTCCAATACTAATTACTTACGAAAAGCACGGTGCGGCTATAAATTACTCCTTGGCCACCGGCAGAAGTAAGGTAAAATCAGAAACCGAGCTATATGGGGTTAAGCCGATTGAGTTCGTACTCCCCAGCTATAACAGCGCGTTGATGCCACCGGGCTACCCCAAATGGCGGGAGACCAAACTGCACGGCTCCAACTTTTCGGAGGCCACCTTATATATAGGTTACACGGTAATGATCCTGGCACTTATCAGCATCGCCGGCGTTTTTTACTGGAAACACAGACGCACTAAAGCGCAAAACATACCTTACGTTCACCTGGTATTCACGGCCGCTTTCACTTTCCTTGTTTGCTTGCTACTGTCGCTGCCGGCCGAAGTCACATTGTTTGGCAGACAGTTTCAGACCCCAGTGAACACATTAACTGATCTGACGAGCGCATGGCGGACTCTGTCCCGGATGTTCCTGGCAATCGACCCTTTAATGATCGTTTTGGCAAGTTTGGGGCTGTATATTATTACTAAAAACAGGCCAAAGGCCGTACGCCTTGCCATCGTTATGATTTGCGGTCTATTGCTCTTCTTTGAATATTTACCGTGGCCGCTGCATGCCAATGGCGACCTGTACAAGGACGCTCCGTCTACCTATAGACACTTGCGCAGGGATCACAACGTTAAACTAGTAGCTGAGTACCCGTTTGCCAGCTTTGTTGACACCCCGGAAATATTTACCTACCAGCCGGTGGACAACAAGACCTTATTGAATGCTAGCACCTCTGTTATTTCGAGAGGTCCTTTCGATGCCAGCATCGCCGGGTTGAACGACCCTCAGACCCTGGGTGTGCTGAAGCGCCTAGATGTGGACGTAATATTGGCGCATGGCTTCAGTTCCGACAATCCCGATTTAGTGACTTACTACCAAGCGCACAATACGCACCCCAACAACAAGACCGTGGCCGCTGACGCGCTGTATTCCTACACCATTCGCGACCCTGTAACGCCTCGAGACGCGTCGTTAATTATTAAGAAAGGTTATGAATCGCTATCAGTCGACAACTATCAGATCAGTCATCGTTATGTAACCAATAAGGCGACCATGGGCATAGGCTCGGTAAATTACAGCCCCCTGGCTAAAAACTATGACGTACGCTTTGAAGTTGCCAGCATCTGTCCGGTTAACGCTCATGTCACAGTCATGCAATTTGGCAAGGTCTTATGGTCCGGCTCGGCCGGGGAACAACCTGTGCCTATAAATCTGGCTGTGGCCAGTAAAGACTTTTATGTGCAAACCGCTTACTGCTCAATTGGCATCACAAACATGAGTGCAGATCCCCTATCACCGTAGGTACTATAGGGACATAGATGATATAGTACGTAAAACGGCGGCATTTAAGTTAGATGATTATTGTTATTTATGGCACGACAGGCGAACTTATAAAACTTTTGCCTCTGCTCAAGTCTACAGACCCCCGGTCTTACCTCACAATTTGCACCTACCAACAGCCAGAACAACTAAAGGAACTTTTTAAATCCACCGGCTTGCCGGCGCCCGATATCAAGATAGGGCAATCCGAAGACGCATCTGACTTAAAAAAATTCAGCTCAATTCCACTATGGTTTTTGCGCGTATGGATCGGGTTTTTTAAAAACAGGCGGGCAATTAAGAAAGCAGTAACAGCCGACAGTAAGCACAAAAGTCTGGTTGTGGTGCACGGCGATACTTTCACGACCTTGTCCGGCTCCATCATGGGCAAACTACTGCGACTGCCGGTAGCTCATGTAGAGGCCGGCTTGCGTAGCCACAATTGGCGCCACCCGTTTCCGGAAGAAATAAATCGCATTTGTACCTCTAAAATCGCCCGGCTTCATTTCGCGCCTGGAGACAAACCGGTGGAGAACCTGCGTCGCGAGCATACAAAGGGTCGGATAGTGAATACTCGGTACAACACGGTGCTGGACAGTTTAAGATTAGCCAACGATGCCGACAGCGATGCCGAACGCGGACTGCCGAGCAGGTATTGCCTGGTATCCATACACCGCAATGAGCTCCTGGCCCAGCCCAAAGAGGTTAAGCAAATATTATCTCGGATACGCACTTTCGCTGACATCATACCCATAGTCTTTGTAGATCACCCCATTACCAAAGAACGTATACACAGCCTGAGCTTTGACGATATATTAAAATCCGAAAAAATTGTCCGCCTGCCCAAACAAAACTACTTCGACTTCATACGACTGCTCGCCAAGGCTGACTGCGTCATAACGGACAGCGGCGGCTTGCAAGAGGAAGCGGCTTACTTGGGCACGCCGTGCCTGGTTCATCGTAAAGCTACCGAACGCAACGAAGGCCTGGATGCCAACGTGGTTCTTTCGAAGTATGATCCTAAAAGGGTCGAAGCCTTCTGCGCTGGCTATGAAAGTTACAGGAGAAAGGCTATAGCCGGCAGCATAAGCCCCACCAAAACCGTACTTTCTGAGCTGGAGCGCTTAGGCTATTTGGATTTTTTGGCTACTATGTAGAGCGGACGATTCTGGGTTTCGTTATGAATACTTTCTGTGTAGAGCGCTAGCAGCCACTGGCAAATCAGCACTAATCCCACTAGAAAGCTCAGGAAGAGCGCCAATATAGCAGTGCCTGTTATATTTAGATCTAAAGGATCGTTGAACACGTAGTTTTCCAAGAACAAAAATATACCGAGGCAGGCCGACACAATGGTTACGATGAAGCCCAGAAAGCCGGTGATTTGCAACGGTTTGGTCGATTGCGAGGTAAATGAATGCAGTGCAAGCCTGACCAGCTTTCTAAAATTGTAAGCGGGTTGACCGCTGTGGCGCTCCGGTGACACAAACCCCACATAAGCCCTTTTAAAGCCTAGCCAATCAATAAGGCCGCGCGTAATCCGACTGCGCTCAGTAAGTTTGTTGAACTCTTCAACCACCTTGCGGTCCATAAGCCTGAAGTCAGTAGCGCCCGCAATCGTATCGCCGCTCAAGAAATTCAGGGCTACATAATGCAGCTTGGACCCGTAGCGTTTTACAAGGCCTTCTTTTTTGTTTTGCTTACGTACGCCCACTACCACGTCAAAACCCTTGCGCCATTCGGCCAAAAAATCCTTTATTACTCCGACGGGATGTTGCCCGTCGGCATCCATGATGACAACCGCGTCCCCCTTGGCTTGGGCCAAGCCGGCGCTGGTGGCCGCTTCCTTGCCAAAGTTACGAGACAGGCTTATATAGTGGACATAAGCATCTTTGGCGACCAGGGACTCTATAATCTTCAAGGAATCGTCATAGCTGCCGTCGTCCACAAAAATAATTTCATAACGAGCAGCATTGTGATTTTCGAAAAATTCCTTGATCTTGGAATACAGCCATTCAAGGTTGCTATCTTCGTTATGTACGGGTATGACCAGACTGATCAAGGGCTTTTTAGGGCGCATATACTAACCTCTTCCTCATGACATGATAGTACATTTCTTATATGATAGGTAAGATAATGCCCAAAAAACCGACTTCTTTCAACCAGTCGCCGGCCAGTTTGTCCGTTGTGATTCCTGCTTATAACGCAGCCGCGTGGTTGCCGCTTTCAGTGCCCAAAATCGCCAAAGCAATCAAGGTTGCAGGGATCAGCAAGGCCGAAATCATTGTGGTTGACGATGGGTCTACTGATGACACTTCCGCGGCGGCCCACTCGCTGAAGCTGGACTACCCTGTGAAGGTAATTTCACAAAAAAACGGCGGCCGGTTCCTGGCTCGTTGTGCAGGAGCGGACGCCGCACGTTACGAGTACATACTTTTCATAGACACCAGAGTTTTCATAAACAAGAATTCCCTTCGCTACATCGCGGAGCAAATGAAATCCAAGCCGGAAGCCTCGGTCTGGAGTAGCCACGTAATAATAGACAAGAGCGGCAATCCTTATGCCAGATTCTGGGAGGCTGTCACATTCATTTCGTGGAGAAAATATTTCGCTCACCCCCGCGACTGCTCATATGGTATTGCCGAATTTGATCACTATCCAAAGGGCACCACGTGTTTCTTCGCCCCAAAAAAAATTATCCTTGAGGCTAACGAGTGGTTCAAGCAAAATACGCGCGGCGCCAAAGCCTCCAATGACGATACCCTGCTTATAAGACACATAGCCGAGAAGAATCGCATAAACTTGAGCCCGAATTTCTCGTGCACCTACCATGCCCGCTCGGGATTGAACCAATTTTCCAAACACGCTTATCATCGAGGTAAAGTCTTCGTGGACGGTTTCCTGCGCCGAGACGGCAATCGGTTCTTTTGGCCGCTGGTGGCGTTTCTGGTGCTGTCGATCATCGTGCCCGTTTTCCTGATTATATGTACGCAATATATAGGCCCGGCGCTCTTGCTGCTGGCCGCCGCCTGGGCGCTTGAATTTTTAGTGGCTTTGGCTCTGCGGGTTCCGGGCAAGGATGCACTCAGCCTGTTCGTTCTTAGCCCGCTGTTCGCCGTGGTATACGGCCTAGGAATCTGGGTCGCCGTGTTTGACATCTACGTACGCCGGGCACGCCCCGTTTGAAAATAGGGCAATCTGGCCAACAGCCAATAAGCCGCGAAACCTAACAGCAGGGAAGCCCAAAGCAGTCTTATCATCTGGAGCGGCGTGTCAGCGAAAATTGGAGGCAGGGTAGTACAGCTCAACAGGCTAGAGCCAGCCAGAAGCGCCGCTTTGCGCTGTCTGGTAACCAGCAGATAAAAAGCGTAAAGGGCCAGAGCCACTAAGGTTAACTGGTACAGAGTTGCGAATATCAGCAGGTTGCCCTGTCCTCCGAAACTGTTTCCAAGCAGAATCTTGGTCAAATAGTTCCTTAGGACCAGCTCCACTACCACGGCGCCGAAAGTTATGGCTCCAAGTAATTTGTACGCCGTTCCCAAAACGCGCCGGTTAATCGAGGAATCGCCAATCCTGATTTCAGGCATAACTATCCATATCAGCAGGAAGCCCAGGAAGTAGAGAGCGTTACTTAGCACGCTGATCCCGCTATAAACTCCGGCTTCGCTCGGGCCGAACAGGATTTTCGCTAATGAGATATCGAAGTTCTGCAGAAAACTTAAAGCACCGACTACCAGTAAGCATTCCAGGAAGTATTTTCTCATATCAAACAGGAACCTTTTCTCCGCCGGGTCGCTTTTAGAGAAAACTGAAGCCAGACCGGGCAATTTTATACCCCCAGGCGTGAAGCGTACGACCAACAGCCCAACCAGAGTGCCAGCCAAAAGGCCCAGAAGGCCGCCAGCCGTACCTAAGGCCGCGGCCAATAGGGCGCCGAACACTAGTTTGCCTGCGCTAGCCGATACGTTGAAACTCCCGACCCTGATCATCTCTTTGTTGCCCTGCAAATAGCCGGTCCAAATGATGCTCGGCACGGACGTCAGCAAGATGAGGCCGAGGATTATGAAATAACCCGGGTTTTCGATTTTTAACAGATGATTCAGGTAAGGCGAGGCTATCAGGAACAGTACAGTCACAGCCAGGAAGAACAGTATCAGGTTTTTCTGTATGATCTGGGCGTGGCTTCGGGCCTTTTCCTCGGACTGTGATTTTACAAGGTATATAGAGATGACATTGAATGCCAACAAAAGGCCCAGCAACTGATTGGAAAATGCTACGATAACGGCGAAATCACCGAACTGCTCGGTAGTTAGGATGCGCGCCAGTACAGGGTATAAGGCGTAGGCTAACAAAGCGCCCGCCAAGGACAAACCGGTGAACAAACCGGAACGAACATAAAAATTGGGCAACTTGGCTCGCATCAGCTATCAATAATAGTTGAGATTAGCCACTGAGCCAAGCTGGAGCCAGTGTGCCAGCCTGCTTCAAGTAAGCTACAATACGGTGATGAAGATTAAGGAATCAACCTTCACAATTGTCACGAACGGCTTCGCGGACGGTCCGGCGCAACCCCTACGGGACTATTTGCTGGAGCATAAAGCCAAACAGCTTATCATGGTTAACCACCCACTGGTGGCGGAGGGCGGCAACAAGCACATCATTACCATATATGAACATGGGAAAATGAAAAGCCAGAAAAGTTACCGTCTGCCCAACAAGCCGCCCTATACCTTCGCGTTCGACCCCTTCGTGCCGCTAAAACTGCCTGCGACCACGGCCTGGTTCGGGTTTAACAACCTGGCCGCCCAGCGGGGCCTGCGCCGCAAACAGCGCGGGAAAGCGCAAAAAGTATATTACTGGGCGGTTGATTTCGTGCCGAATCGGTTTGGCAATAATATACTCACCAAGGTCTATAACAATGTAGACAAAAAGGTCAGTCTAAATGCCGATGCGCGCATTGAACTGTCCGAAGCCGCGCTTAACGGGCGGACAAAATACCTGCGACTAAACGAAAAAGATATAGCTCTGGGCATTGTGGCGCCGATGGGCACTTGGCTGGACCGTACCCCCAAAGCCGGGCCGGAGGCCTGGCGGCGTAAAAAAGTCGTTTACCTGGGCCATCTTGTAGAACGCCAAGGAGTAGCGACGCTCATCCGCGCCCTGAAGCTGGTTATAAAAAAAGATCCCGACGTAACAGCCGAAATTATCGGCGACGGACCGGAAGCCGAAGCTTTAAGAAAGCTGGCCAAAGAACTTGGCATAGCTAAACAAGTTACGTTCCACGGTTTTGTTAAAGACCACAAAGATGTTGAGTCCATACTGGCCAGGGGAACAGTGGCGGCCGCGCCGTACGTCAAGGACGAAACCAATTTTACTCAGTTCGCGGACCCCGGCAAGCTCAAAGCCTATCTGGGTGCGAACCTGCCCATCGTGCTTACAGATGTACCGCCAAATGCTCGCGACCTGGAGCGCGCCGGGCCGGCAGTTGTCGTTAAAGACAGTCCGGAAGCTGTGGCTGAAGGCCTGGAAAGCCTGCTGTCCGATAAAAAAGCCTGGCTGAAAGCCCACGCCGCAGCCGTTAAACTGGCCAATGAATTTGACTGGAGCAATATCTTAAAAACTACTCTCAAAAAACTAGGCTTTGAATAATCAGGGTTCGAACAAGACGATATTGTAATTACGCAGACGTCCCAAAAGAGGCAACCTGAATAGGCTGTCGCTGATTTTGCCCGGTATTTTTAGCCTTGCCGGCCAAACGTGTGTTTCGTACGTGTAAAGTTCAAAGGGCCGGCCGATGATCTTCTTTAGTTTCTTCCGGCTGAAGTGTTCATGCTTGGCGATTTTAACCATGCGAAGATATGATATCGGGTTATAACGGTTGGCCTCGATTATGAGCACCTGCTTCTTGGCCAGTCCTGAGATTTCACGTAGCGCCTTTTCTGGGTCGGGCAAATGGTGCAGCACGTCTTTCATTATTACGAAATCAAATGATTTTGGCTTGAACGGCAGGTTGTCGATCGAAGCTGTCTGAAACTTTAAATTCTTCGGCCTGTTAAGATCCCATTGTTCGTGTGCTTCCAGGTCAACGCCGGTAATCTTGGTGCTGGCGGACCGCTCGGCGATAATCCTGGCGATTGAACCGTCGCCGCAGCCCAAGTCTAAAATACTGCCGCCGCCAAGCTTATTTTCTATAAACTTAGCGAAGACGTCCAAATGCTTGAATATGTCCGCGGGTGGCGGCCAACTCTCGTAACCGGTTAGGTGCGACCGGCCGATGACCGTGTCATAATCTTTGGCCACGGTTACTTGCCGGCCCTGGATTTTACGTACCAATCAACAGTCTTTTGCAGGCCATCTTCAAAAGAAGTGCGCGACTTGAAACCGAAGGCTTTATGGGCCCGTGAAGTGTCCAGTTTACGCCGCGGCTGGCCGTTCGGCTTACTGGTATCCCACTTGATCTTACCGTTAAAACCAGTATGCTTGGCGATGATTCCCACCAGATCCTTAATGGTTATCTCGAAGGCCGAACCCAGGTTGACCGGCGCGCTGTCGTTGTACTTTTCGGCGGCTAAGATGATGCCTTCTACTGCATCTTCGACGTATAAAAACTCCCGGCTGGCCGAACCGTCGCCCCAGACGTCGATATGGTCCGCCCCGCTTTCTACCGCGTCAACGCATTTTTTAATAAGAGCAGGGATGACGTGCGAGCTACCAGGGTCAAAGTTATCACCCGGGCCGTATAAGTTCACTGGCAGTAGGAAAATGGAGTTATAACCGTATTCCTGCCGGTATGATTGCGACTGCACGAGCATCATCTTCTTGGCAAGGCCGTAGGGAGCGTTTGTCTCTTCCGGATAACCGTTCCACAAATCGTCTTCTTTGAACGGCACCGGTGTAAATTTTGGGTACGCACAGACCGTGCCCAAGGCCACAAATTTCGGTATACCCGCCTGGCGGGCATATTCTATCAATTGGACGCCCATCATGAGATTGTCGTAAAAGAATTTGCCCGGGTGCTCGCGGTTAATACCGATACCGCCGACCACGGCAGCCAGGTGTATGACGATATCGCAAGGGTTTTCTTTGTACATTTTGACGACCTGGTCGCGGTCGACGAGGTCGTACTCGGCGTGAGTAGGAGCAATAACCTGGGCGCCCAGCCCTTCAAGTTTTTTAACCAGGTGGCTACCAAGAAACCCGTGGCCACCGGTTACCAATACCTTTTTATTGCCCCAAAACTTCATATGCACCTGCCCCAATCTTATTAACCATAGCAAACGGCGATACAAAAGTTAAGACTGGGCTCAAGCCACCGCTGTACCCACTATCTGGATTAATTTGTTAATATATCAGGATGAAGATTGCGGTTGTAGGAACAGGCTATGTCGGTTTGGTGACCGGAACCTGCTTCGCCGAAGCGGGTAATGACGTGATTTGCGTGGATATCGACGAAGCGAAGGTCGCCAAAATGAAAAGAGGCGAAGTGCCGATTTATGAGCCTGGCTTAGACACGATTTTCGCGCGCAACATCACGGAGGATAGACTGGCTTTCACCACTAACCTAGCTGAGGCTGTCAAGAAGGCGGAAGTGATATTCCTGGCCTTACCGACACCGCCGAACGATGATGGCTCGGCGGATCTTTCTTACGTAATGGGCGTGGCCGGCCAGCTTGGCAAGCTGCTGGACCATTACTGCGTCGTCGTAGACAAAAGTACCGTGCCCGTAGGTACGGCCGACAAAGTCGTCGAAGCCATAAATGCCAACGCCAACGCCAAGATAGATGTTGTTTCAAACCCGGAGTTCCTGCGCGAAGGCTTCGCCGTGAACGACTTTATGAAGCCCGACCGCGTTGTGATCGGTACCGCCTCGGCCAAGGCGCGCGCTGTCATGAAGAAGCTTTATGATTCGTTCGTTAATGATCCTAGCCAAATAATATTCATGGACGAACGGTCGGCTGAAATGACCAAGTACGCAGCTAACTCGTTCCTGGCTACCAAGATAAGCTTCATGAACGAAATAGCGAATCTTTGTGAGCGCGTGGGAGCTAATGTAGATGCTGTTCGCTTAGGCATAGGTGCCGATGACCGTATCGGCAGGAAATTTCTGTTCGCTGGCATCGGCTATGGCGGCAGCTGTTTCCCGAAGGATGTCGTCGCCTTGCACAATATCGCCCTGGAAAACGACTATGATTTCAAAATCATGCAGGCTGTGGGTGAGGTTAACAAAAGCCAGAAATTGACATTGACTAATAAGATCAAGACCTACTACGACGGCAAACTGAAGGACAAAAGATTTGCGCTGTGGGGGCTGGCCTTCAAGCCCGATACGGACGACATACGCGAAGCCCCGGCGCTGACCATCATCGACCAACTGGTGAAGGATGGGGCGTCTATCGTAGCTTACGACCCCGAAGCTACTGAAAACGTACGCAGACTTTACGGCGGCGCTAAGTCACTAAGCTTCGCTAAAGATATGTATGAAGCCCTGGATGGCGCCGACAGCTTGCTTATAGCTACCGAATGGTCGGAGTTCCACTCACCTGATTTTGGGAAAATGAAACGCCTGCTCAAGACTCCGGTCATATTCGATGGCCGCAATGTTTACGAACCTGAGGAAATGAACAAACTTGGTTTTTATTATGAGAGCGTAGGAAGGGCCGCAGTATCCGGCAAAGGCGGCAAGAAATGAGCCGGATCCTGGTGACCGGCGGGGCGGGTTTCATCGGCTCCCATCTTTGCAAGCGCCTGCTGACCGACGGACACCAAGTAATCTGTGCAGATAATTTTTTTACCGGTAGCAAGCGAAACATCCAAGACCTGGAAAACAACAAGGATTTTGAGTTGCTCCAGCATGATGTGACCGAGCCGTTGAATATAAAAGTCGACTTTATATACAACTTAGCTTGTCCCGCCTCGCCGCCGCGTTACCAGTTCGACCCAGTTAAGACCATCAAAACCAGCGTACTTGGTGCCATTAATATGTTGGAACTGGCTAAGAAATTAAATGTGCGCGTGTTTCAAGCCTCGACCAGTGAAGTCTACGGAGATCCTGAAGTCCACCCCCAGCCTGAAAGCTACTGGGGTAGAGTAAACCCCATCGGTATCCGTTCGTGCTACGATGAAGGCAAGCGTTGTGCCGAGACACTGTTCTTTGATTATCATCGGCAGGACAAGGTCGACATCCGGGTCGTGCGCATCTTCAATACCTACGGACCCAACATGGATCCAGGCGACGGCCGCGTAGTTTCCAACTTTATCGTGCAAGCCGTGCAGGATAAGGACATAACCGTTTATGGTGACGGCTCACAGACCCGTAGCTTTCAGTACATCGATGACCTAATCGAAGGCATGGTCAGGATGATGGATAACAGGGACGACTTTACTGGACCGGTCAACCTCGGCAATCCGGACGAGTTCACTATAAAACAGCTGGCCGAAGAGGTGCTCAAACTCATTCCCGGCAGTAAAAGCAAGATCGTATATGAAGATCTGCCACAGGATGACCCCAGACAGCGCCAGCCGGATATAACGCTGGCGAAAAAGAAACTCGGTTGGCAGCCGGAAGTCGTTTTAGAAGATGGGTTGGTCGAAACTATCGGATACTTCAAGAAGCTATTGAAGGTATAAGACATGCGGGACCGTCTTTATAATTTCTTAAGAACGGCGCCCTTCGTGGTGCCGGCGGCTTTCGTGGGCTTTGGCGTGCCTGCTATGGCTCTGCTTCTGCTCGGCGCGTTCAAGACCTGGCTGGTCCTGCTGCTTGGGCTGGCAGGGGCGGCTTTGGCGTCCGTTGTAGCGGCCCGCCACAGCGCCGGGCTTAAACTGCCCGGGAGCGCGAGGGAACAGCGGCTCGTGGGCCTGGTCGTTCTATTGTTCCTGCTGGCGTGGACGGGGATTAACTTTAGGTACTCGGCGCAGGACATAATCGTTACCCGTGACCCTGCCATATATTCCGTTACCGGCGAATGGCTTAAGAATCACGATA
The DNA here is from genome assembly GCA_963820105.1 of uncultured Candidatus Saccharibacteria bacterium. Lineage (GTDB taxonomy): Bacteria > Patescibacteriota > Saccharimonadia > Saccharimonadales > UBA4665 > CAWFYI01. The sequence continues at coordinate 49,586 of CAWFYI010000003.1, forward strand.
ACCTGGACATCAGGGCATCCGCTCCGCTAGTCCATGATCCGGGCGTGACGGCTGATTCGGCGGGCTTTGCTTCCTTGCCCGGGCATCCGGACAGGTTGTACGCGCAGGGCGTGCATCTGCTGCCCGCTTTGCTGGGCATGGCCGGCAGGCTGGGCGGTACGGCGTTCATGCTGCACATTAACGCCGTGATAGGCGGCCTGGCACTGCTGGCTTTCTATGGCCTGGCAGCTTGCTTCGTGCGGCCGCGCTGGGCTTTGTTCGCGGTGGTGGCCCTGGGTCTCAGTCTGCCCATGATTTTCTTTTCGCGCGATACGTACAGCGAGCCGCTCGGTCTGTTGCTGACCATGGGCGCGCTGGCCCTGGTGTGGGCCGCGCAGACCAGGTCTTCGTCCAGAATCTGGCTCCTGGCCGGATTGGCCGCGGGCGCAGGCACTCTGGCAAGGGCAGATGCTTACTTGATAGTGGCCGCGTTGACGGCGTTCGCCATGACCAGGCTTTGCTTCGCGGCCGCGAAGCAGCGCGGCCGGATAATCAAAGAGAGTCTATGGTTCGCACTGGGCATGGCCGCGACCACGTTGCTCGGTTGGCTGGACCTTACGATGCTATCGACCAATTATTACCATGACCTGAGACGGCAGATAATTAAGGAGCTCCTGCTTATTGTCTTGATAATAGCCGCCGGCATCGCGGTTACGGCGGTTTCCTGGAGAACCGATTTGCTCAAGAAACTAATACGCGGCACGCGCAAGTGGTATAAACCGCTCATCATTGCGGCCGCCGTCCTGCTCAGCATCTTTTTCCTGAGCCGTCCGCTGTGGTACGAGGGGCACGTGGTGGTGCCGAACGGTCTGATCGCTTCATTGCAGGCCGCCAAAGGCCATGCCGTGGAGCCTACCAGGAGCTACGCCGAGATGTCGGCCTATTGGGTTATATGGTACATCGGCCCGGTGCTCGCGCTGGCTGCTCTTATCGGCCTGACCATGTCCGCTTTGGATCTGACCGGCAAGCGGCCGCGGCAGACGTTATTGCCGCCGGTGCTGGTGGTGGCCGGCATCGCTTTCGTCTACCTGCTCAGCCCGGACGTCTCGCCTGATCAGGTCTGGGCTTCCAGAAGGTTCCTGCCGGTGGTTTTTCCCGGATTCTGTCTGTTCGCTGTCATAGCGACCGAACATTACTGGCGGCGCTATCTTGGCTCGTACAAGGCTGCAATACAGCTCACCGCCGCCGCCCTGCTGATGCTCGTAGTGCTTCTGCAGTCGTTTTACTATATTAAGCCCTCTTTGCGCGTCAAAGCTTACGCGTCGGAGGTAGAGCACATAAATAAGGTATGCGCGGCCTTGCCTGATCATGCCGCAGTATTCCTGACAGGCAGTGAAGCATTTAATATGGGCCAGACAATCAGAACTTTCTGCAAAGTGCCGGCAGTCAGGATTCTGTACGCGGACGCCACCAGCTTCCGTATGGAAGCACGTACGGCCGCCAACAATAAGCTTACCCCCATAGTTGTTACGGCAACCGGCGCCGACGGTAATGCCAGCAGCATACTGGCCGGCCAGCTTCACATGACCCTGGTAGACCGTGCTGAATATCAGGAACTGTCGCGCAGACTTTATCATCCGCCCCGGCAGATGGCGCATCTGGCACAGACAGTCCTGGCGGGCCGCTTGCAGCCTGACGGCTCGGTGACGCCGTTATAGGCCGCTCCAAGGTGGCAGATGGCGGCCGTTTTTGCTAATATAGGGCTACATGATAGTCGTAATAATCGCGGGCGGATCCGGTACCCGTCTTTGGCCGCTCTCAACCCATAATTATCCGAAACACCTGTTGCGGCTGACCAACGAGCGAAGCCTGCTGCAGAACACTCTAGGCAGGGTAAGCAAGCTCACGGACCCAGAACGGATATTCGTAGTATCCGAGGCCTCGCACTCTGACCACGTGGTCGAACAGTTATCCGATATACCCCAGGAAAACATACTGGTAGAACCTGCGCGGCGCGGCACTGCCTCGTGCTTCCTGTTGGCCATGGATGCCATCAAAAAGCGGGGCCTGGATGACCAAGCGATATTCTTTCTGTGGTCCGATCATATCGTGCGGGACCAGCGCGGTTTCGCGAACACGGCCGCATTGGCCGCAGAGTTGGCGGAAGACACCCGCAAGATCGTATTCGTCGGCATCGAACCGACATATCCGACCACCGGTCTGGGCTACATGGAAAAGGGCGACCGGCTCCGTAACGGCTTCAAAAACGCTTTCGAACTGAAGAAATTCGTTGAAAAACCAGACAAGAAAACCGCCGCGCACTACTTCAAGAGCGGCGACTACCTCTGGAACACGGGCTATCTGGTGGCAACCATGAAGACCTTGGAGCGCGAAATTGAACAACACTCAGCGCGCCTATGGAAAGATTACCGGGCGCTGCGAAAAAGTAAGGATCCTGCCGAAACTTACCTGGGCTTCGAATCCGAGCCGATCGACAAGGCTCTGTCCGAACGCGTAAAAGACGGCTTGGTAGTGCCCGGATCGTTCGACTGGCTGGATATCGGTTCGTTCCACGACCTGCACGGCATCAGCGACCAGGACGACGACGGCAACTACTTAAGCGGCGACAACATCGAGCTGGAACAGGTGGCAAATAGCTACGTGCGTAACGAACAAGGCCTGCCGGTGGCAGTGATTGGCCTGGACAACGTGGCGGTAGTGGCTACCGAGCACGGCATCCTGGTGACCAACAAGACTTACGCCCAAAAGGTCGGCGAAATCAGCAAGCGGTTCAAGAAATAGCCCGGCTAGCCGTCGAGAGCTTCTATATTGGCATTGATCGATGATTTCCAGTCTATTTCTGGGAATTCATGGAGGACGCCGTTGATAGTCTTCCTTAGTTCTTCGTAGCCCGTAGTATCACGGGCCTCGAATTTGATGGTCAGGTAAGGACCGTTCTGTGAATAGCGCACTACGAACATGGCGTCTGGCAGGTCCAGACGGATGCCATCACCGGCGCGCTCATCGCTTATGACCTCGGCCTTTGGGTATAGCTTCTGTAGTTTCGGCGCCAGCTTGTCTACTACATCCCGCTTATCGTCATCCGAACAATAAACCTTGATTTCAGGGCTTGATTCGTAGTGCGGCAGGTCGGCGACCAGCTCGGATAGTTTCTTGCCTGAACGATCGATGGTCTGAAGAAGGCGCAGGGTAGAGTACAGGCCGTCGTCGTGGTTGTAGAAATCGGCAGAAAAGAAAAAGTGGCCGGACAACTCACCGATGAAAGCAGCCTTGACCTCTTGGTTCTTTTTCTTCAGGAAGGAGTGGCCGGTACGCCACATGAAGGGTTTGCCGCCATGTTCAACAATGGTTTCCGGGACGACCTTTGAACATAAGGTGTTGAACATTATTTTGGAGCCGGGATGATCCTGCAAGACGCCTATAGCTAGCAGGGCAACCAGCACATCGTTCCAGATGATATTTCCGGCTTCGTCGACGATGCCTATGCGGTCACCATCGGCGTCATAAGTGAAGCCGATGTCTGCCTTGCTTTCCAGGACCTCGTCGCGTAGGCGCTCCACCACCTGTGTCTCGGTAGGGTCGGCGACGCCCATAGGGAAGGTCGGATCTACTTTGGTATTGTATTCGATTACTTCGCAACCAGCCTGTTTCAGAAACGCTGGGGCGATATCCCCGGCTGTTGTACAGCTTGGGTCGACTACGACCTTAAAGCGCTTCTTTATCGGCAACCGCTTGATTATATCTGCGTAGTAAGCCGGCCTGATGTCTTCATCTTTTAGCTGACCCTGTTTAGCCCCTTTGTCATAATCTTCCTCCTGGATCAGGCGGCACAGCTCCTGCATGCCCTCGGTCACCAAGGTTTCCGAGTAGTCGTTCGCGAACTTGAAACCGTTGAAGGCAGGCGGGTTATGGGAAGCGCTCACATAAACTCCGGCCGGGGTCTTCAGATGGTACTGCGACCAATAAAACATACCGACCAGCTGCATGCCGATGTCAGTAACGTCAATGCCGGCCCACCTTAAACCCTTAATAAGTTCCTGACTATACTCCGGCCCGGTCTCGCGCGAGTCACGCCCGACGACTGCAGACTTCTTACCCCGGCGTGTCAGATAAGTGCCGTAGGCTTTGCCTATGTGGAGCGCTAACTCAGGGCTTAGATCCTTGCCGACCAGACCTCTTAGGTCGTAGCCGCGGAATAACTGGGTATTTACCTTCATGAAATCTCCTTAATCTAAACCATTATAACGCCTTTTTCGGGCGTCTAATCTTTATTTAATGCCTGACGCATATAGTAGTGGCTTATGATGGCAGACCTTCAAGCGTTTGATGATTGGAATGACAAGAAAAAACGACTGCACGCTAGCCGGCCGAATATATTGTTTAAGGAAGGGCAGATCTGGTGGTGCTCCCTGGGCGTTAACGTAGGAGAAGAAGTTCTTGGCAAAGGCCCGATGTATTTACGGCCGGCTATCGTACTGCGCAAGGTAACGCACACCTCGTGTGTAGTTATCCCGACTACGACCCAAGCAAAATACGGATCTTGGTATTATCCACTTGAAATTAATAACCTGAAGCGCTGGGCAATGATGCACCAGATACGCTATATCTCCAGTAAAAGATTACGCAACCGGGAGTCCACCATTCCTAGTGTTGATTTCAGGGCACTAAAAAAGGCCTTAGTGAAATTCTACGGCCTTTAGTTTTGCGATGATCACCGGACGTTGCCATCCGGATCGGTGGGTATTCCCAAATGTAATTAGATTCTAACAAATAATTATGCTGACGTCAATCTGTTAATAAGGTTTTAATCTACTCTACAGTGACAGATTTGGCGAGGTTGCGCGGGCGGTCGACGTCGTAGCCCTTGGACGTGGCTATGTAGTAGGCGAAGAGCTGGGCGACGATGGCGTGCAGGATGGGTTGCAGGGCTTCAACGGTAGGCGGTATGTATACCACGTCGTCGCAGATGTCTTTGATGGTATCGTTGCCTTCGGTGGCAACGGCCACCACAGGGCCTTTGCGCGCGCGGATTTCCTGGATGTTGGAGTAGGTTTTTTCGAGCAGGGGCGAGTCCGTGGCGAACGCGAAGGTCGGGAAATCCTTGTCAATCATGGCTAGCGGGCCGTGCTTCATCTCGCCGGCGGCGTAGCCCTCGGCGTGGATGTAGGAGATTTCCTTCAGCTTGAGCGCGCCTTCCAGGGCCGAAGGCAGACCGGTGTGGCGGCCGATGAATAGGAAATCGCGGTGATGCGCGTATTTATCCGCTATTTTCTTTATGTTATCCGCTTGGTCCAGGACTTTCTGAGCCTTGTCGGGCAGGGCGGCGTATTCCTCAAGCAAAGGTTTGAAGTTAGGATGCTTGCCGTCGCTTAGGTGCAACGCTATCAGTGAAAGCACCGTGACCTGGGCGATGAAGGCCTTGGTGCTGGCTACGGCCTTTTCCGGACCGGCGTGGCAGTAGACGCCGGCGTCGGTCATGCGGGCGATGCTGCTGCCGACGGTGTTGACTATGCCCAGTCTGAGCACGCCGTAATCTTCGACTTTCTTAAGCGCGGCGATGGTATCGGCCGTTTCGCCCGATTGCGATATAGCCAATAGCAGAGTGCTGCGCGAAAAGGGTTCGTCCCGGTAGTTGAATTCGCTGGCCAGCTGGACCTCCACCGGAATTCCCGCCAGCTCCTCAATGATGTATTCGCCCACCAGGCCGGCGTTCCACGACGTGCCCATGGCCACGATGACTATGCGGTCTATGTGTCTGAGTTGGCGCAGGATGTTCTCTAGGCCGCCGAGCTTTACCAGGTTCTGATCGGCGCGGGCGCGGCCCAGGGTGGCCGATTTGATGGTCGCGGGCGCCTCGAAGATTTCCTTTAGCATGAAGTTCGGGTAGTCGCCCAGATCTGCCCGTTCATTGTCAAAATCAAGCAGCTCGGCCTTGGGCTCGGCCTGCTTGCCCTTCTTGAGGTTCTGAATTCTTACCTTGTCTGCTTTGATAACCGCGATGTCGTAATCTTCCAGGTAGATGACCTTCTTTGTGTGATCCATTATGGCCGAAGGGTCTGAAGCCAGTATATGCTCGCCGTCGCCCACGCCGATTACCAGGGGGCTGGACAGGCGCGCGGCGTAGAGCGTTTCCGGCTCCCCGGTAGATATAGCCACTATGGAGTAAGCTCCACGCACATCGCCCAGGGCGGCCTTGAAAGCATCCTCGAAAGATCCCAGCTGCTTCAGGTAATAATCTATGAGATTGGGAATGACTTCTGTGTCGGTCTGCGAGTCGAAGTGGTAGCCCTCGGACTTCAGCTTATCGCGTATTTCGGCAAAGTTCTCGATGATACCGTTATGGACTACGAATATCGTGCCGTCGTTGTTGGCTTGCGGGTGGGCGTTCTGTTCGGTGACGCTACCGTGGGTGGCCCAGCGGGTATGGCCCATGACCAGACGCGCTTTCAGGTCCTTTCCGGAAACCTCTTCCACCAGGCCGCCGACCCGTCCGACTTGCTTGAAGACCTCTGCGTGACCGTCATCTATCAGAGCGATCCCCGCCGAGTCGTAGCCGCGGTATTCCAAAGCCTCCAGGCCCTTAAGCACTATGTCCTTGCCGGGCTTGTTTCCGATGTAGCCGACGATTCCGCACATTTACTTAAGACCTTTCGGATAAACGTTCATTGATGTAGTTTCGCATATTTTCCTTGAAAGCCGCTATGGAAAAGTCGTCCGCGGTCTTGGCTATGGCCGTATGGTCGAATGTTTTATTGACCGCCGCTTCCAAGGTTTCGGCAAGCTGTTTGACGGTCTGACGCTCGAAGAACAGCCCTGTTTTGCCCTCGGACACGTAATCCAGGGCGCCGCCTTTATTATAGGCGATTACCGGTGTTCCCGCAGCCAAGGCCTCGACCGCCACGATTCCGAAGTCGTCCATGTTGGGCATTATATAGCCTATGGCGGACTGGAAATGTCCTGCCATCTCCATATCGTTAGTGTTGGTCAGAAAGGTCACGCTGCGCCCGGCCAGCTTCTCCAGCCGTTTGTGGTCCGGCCCGTCGCCGATTACCACCAAAGGCACCTTGAGTTCGTTGCAGGCCTCTATCGCCAGGTCAAACCGCTTGTATGGCGTCTGGCGGCCTGCTACCACGAAGCCGTGGCGCAGCGGCGGCTTGACGTTGCCAGGCAGACTGAAGCGAGCGGTCTCTACCGGAGGAAAGATTACGTCTGAATCCCGTTTGTAGTAGCGCTTGATCATAGTCTGGGTGTGAGAGGAGTTGGCTATGAAATAGTCGGGACGTTTGGCGGCGCGCCGGTCCCAGCGCTTCAGCGGTCCGGACAGAATCGTTAAACCCAGACGGGCCGCCCAGTTGAGCCCCCGGGGAAAGCCGGGATTCTCCATGTATTCATCCTGTCTTATCCAGTAATAATGCGTAGGCGAATGGCAGTAGCAGATATGCAGCGTGTCTTTGCCTGTATGCACGCCCTTGGCTTCGGCGCCGCTGGATGACAGCACCAGATCATATCCGCTCAGATCCAAGCGGCTGAACTCGCGGGCTCTTAGCAGGGGCAGGAACTTCTTCAAGCGGGGGGAGAGAGTCTGTAGCTTGGTGGTACGTACGTCGGCGTCTTTGAACCAATCGATGGCGCTTGGATCGTACTGGGAGGTGTAAATGGGCGCTTCGGGGTACATCTTGTGCAGCTCCAGTACCACGCGCTCAGCACCGCCTATACCGGTCAGCCAGTCACAGACGATGGCTACTTTCAGCTTGCCCGGCTTGCGTGCCGGCCCGGCTTTGACCTTTTTGCTCATCCGCGGGTACCCTTGTGGAACAATACTACCCAGAACGTTTTGGCGATTATGACCGCGTCGCCCCAGAAGCTCCAGTTCTGCACATAGTATAGATCCAGTTTGCGCCGTTCGGTGAAACTCAGGTCGCTGACCCCGGAAATCTGCGCAAGGCCGGTCATGCCCGATTTTACGCTCAGGATAAGATTCTTCTGTTCGGATTTATCTAGTTCGTAAGGCACCAGCGCTCTGGGGCCGACCAGACTGATGTCAGCTTTGACCACGTTGAAGAGTTGGGGCAGTTCATCCAGGCTGGTGCGGCGCAGGAAATGTCCTATGGCGGTCACGCGCGGGTCGCGTTCCAGATGATCGCCGGCGGCCCGGTATTCTTTGCCGAGTTCCGGACGCCCCATCTTGCGAAAGGCCTCTTCCGGTTCCATGCCGCTGTAACCGGGTTTATGCGTACGGAACTTGAAAACTCGTACAGGGGTATTGAAACGGCTCAGGCGGGTCTGCTGGAAGAATACCGGGCCGCCGTCAGACAGTTTCACGGCGACGGCTATGACCAGCATGAACGGCGACGCTACAGCCAGGAACAAACCGCCCAGGAACAGATCGGTCAATCGCTTAACCACCCGGCCCCAACCGATGAGCGCCGTCTGATGCACGGCGATTATCGGTATGGTGTGGAACAGATCTACTTCTATGTTGCCGACGAACAGCTCGCTGTTGCCGGGAACGAAGCGGTAAGCGGCGTGATTCTCCTGGGCGTAAGTCAGGATTTCGTCGTTGTTTTCGCCGGCGGCGTAAAGCTCGGTCTGGATTATGGTATGCAGCGGGCGTCCCTTCAGATGATCGATGGCTTCGGAGAAGCTTTTGTACTCGCGGTATGAATCGTAGTGGTGCCTGAGCTTGTGGCGCACTCCGCCCACGACCCCGGCGACCTTATAGCCGGTGATATTCGTATTTCCCAGGGCGTCGAGCAGGCGCTGGGTGGTCTTGGTATCGCCTACCAGCAGTACGTTATTGATGCCGAAACCGTAGCTGAACAGCTGGCGTCTAAGCCCGCGGGCCAGCGTGCGCTCGGCCAGCACCAGGAAAAATGCCAGGCCGAAGCCGTACACGGTGACCAACCGCGCCGGGAAGATTACGACGTCTGTCATGTAGCTGTAGCTGATGACGAACAGGATACCGATGAAGCAGCCGATGAGCAGGCGCCCAAGCTCGCTGAACCGCTTGTCATAAAACCGCGAGTTATACAGGCCCAGCAGGCCGAAGATCAATATCCAGAACGGCAGCAAGCTCACAACCGTTTCCAAGTAATTGAAAGCGTGGACATGGGCGCTAATCGGCGTGTGACTGATGGTCACGCGCAGTATATACGCTATACTGAAAGCAAGGGTGATGGCTAGCGCATCGCCAATAATTAAAGCAAAGTTGTAAATAACTGAAGCATTATTCTTCATGGAGGTCTTTCAATTTCCGGATGTTAGCCCGTGAAAGGCTATACTAAATTGTAGCATTATGAAGATATCCGCGTTGAAGTATACCGTCCTGTCGTGGGTAAGCATATTTACTATGCTGATCCTGATGCTCATGCCGTTCCACGCCTTGCTGACAGTATGGGGCTCCAGTCTGATCGGTCACTACACCGCGCTCCGGCTCTGGAAGGAAGTGCTGCTGGCTTTAAGCGTGGCCGGGGTGCTATACCTGTTACTTACCGATCACAAGATCCGCACCCATACGCTTTCGCGCCGGCTGGTCTGGCTGATATTGGCTTACATTCTACTGAATGTTATCTGGGGTCTGCTGGCGCTCAATCAACATGACGTCACGGCCAAGGCATTAGGCTACGGTCTGATAGTAAATCTTAGGTATCTGATCTTTTTCCTCGTTACCTGGTCTGTCGCGCTTCGCATGTCGCGTCTGCGTTCGCACTGGCAGTGGATGGTTTACTGGCCGGCCATGGGCGTGGCAGCCTTCGGACTGCTGCAGATCTTTATCCTGCCGCATGACTTCCTGCGGCATTTCGGCTACGGCACGCACACCATACCGGCCGTAGAGACCATCAACCATAATTCCCGCTATGTGCGTACCGCTTCAACGCTCAGGGGAGCGAACCCGCTGGGCGCTTATCTGCTCATACCAATAAGCCTGCTGTCCGTGCTGTTGCTGAGCCCCAAACGCCGCACCTGGCTACAGGCCGGTTTCCTGACCGGGTTATTGGTGGTATTGTTCTTCAGCTTCTCACGCAGCGCCTGGGTCGGCGCCCTCTTAACCATCTGTGTAGTCCTGTTATTCAGTGTGCGCACCCGCGCCAGCCGGCGCGCCACCGTAGGAATAATCGCCGGTCTTATCATATTGGCGGCGGGTCTGACGGCCGTGTTCCACCGCAGCCCCAAGTTTGAAAATTTCATCTTTCATACGCAGACACACTCGGAGGTCAAGACCACCTCTAACGAAAATCACCTGATGGCTTTGAAGAAGAACGGCAAGGACATATGGCGCCAGCCGCTGGGCCGCGGACCCGGCACTGCCGGCCCGGCCAGCATCTATAACGCGGGCCACCAGCCGCGTATCGCCGAGAATTATTTCGTACAGGTCGCGCAGGAAACGGGGTGGCTGGGCTTCGGCCTGCTTGCCCTTATTAATTTCGGCATTGGCTATCTGCTGTGGCTGAGGCGGGACGACCCCCTGGCGCTCAGCCTCTTCGCCAGCCTTATCGGCCTGACTTTCATCAATCTGTTATCGCATGCCTGGGCTGATGACACGCTGGCGTACGTCTGGTGGGGTCTGGCAGGCGTGGCCATGGCGCCGGACCGCAAGGCGGAAGCGGTCGAAAAAGCCGGTGAGAAAGATGGCTAAGATCTGCCCGGAACTGCGGTTCTTCAAATATCTGGCCGGCGGCAATCTGTATTTCCGGAACGCTCGCAAAGAGTCCAAAAATGACGGCTACATACGATATATTAAGCTAGAAAGGACTAACTATATGCACGCGGGAAAATCTTGCAGACGCTAATCAATTCAACGGCCAACTTCGTTAATTGCAATGCTATAACTGACTCGCTAATTATTAAGCTTTTGAATTATGTCTGTGCCAGCCCTTTAGATTTTTATGGAAATTTTTATAATAATTTGAATGAGCGATTTCGGGGTGTTAAAGCAGCTGGGACTGAACCAAAGCGACATCAGTTGTTATGTATGCCTGATTGAACAAGGTCCGGCAACGGCACAGGGGTTATCCAAGAGGCTTAGGATGTCGCCAACCAATCTATACGCGGTACTGGAAAAGTTGTCAGATCAGGGTTTCATTGATGCATTCAAGCTGACCACCGCACCGGCATTGTTCAGAGCCAAACGATTGGACAGAGCGCTTAGCGCGAACTACATGCACCGTCGGCACCTGGTGCTGCCACTGTGCCACGAATTGAATATTCCATCGCCGCCTGCGTTGCCGCCGCGCTGCTGGCAACAGTGAACTAATAGTGGCATAATGCTAATGTGAACGAAAAGCAAACATCCGAAGGCAAGACCATAAGGCCGACCAAGAAGCAAAAGGAATTGCTCGGCTTCATAGAATCATTTATCAGCGAACACGGTTATAGCCCGAGCTACCGTGAAATCATGGCGGGGCTGAATTATACATCGGTGGCGACGGTTTCGCTGCATGTAAATAATCTTATAAAGCGCGGGCACTTGGCCAAGCGTGATCACTCGGCCCGTTCGCTGGAAATCGTCAAACAAGGCGAGAGCAAGGAGCCCACGAAAATTACCTCCAACCAGATAGCTCCAGGAGAGGAGAAGTGGCTGATCGAGAAGGTTGAGCACGCTTTCAAACAGGTCGAGGGCAGCGGCAGGCCGGACGATGACAATTTGGATAATCTGCAGATCCTGCTGGGAGCGTTAAAAGTTCTGGGCCTGGACGGCGCTTCGCAGAGTTTCGCGCCGCGGCTGACCGCGCTGAAACAGCGCCAGTCATCTTAGCCGGGCGGCAGTTGTCCATATCACAATTGACAGCCTGCAATTTTGGTCGTACTATCAGACACGCTATATGCGTTTTGCAATAGAGCATTACGCGTTTGGGGAAGAAGGGTGAAATTCCCTCACTGTGCCGCAACTGTGAAAGTCAGATGACCAAATAGCGATTAATCGAATCGAAACCTTCGAGCAAAGGTCCTGACGGTCTCACAACTGTATCCCCCTCCGCTTGGAATGTTTCAGTCGGAGGATTTTTGTTTTCCAGGCTCAAACAACACATTCCAGTCTTCGCGCCGCTTGGCGCCGGCCTGCTAATTATTACTTTGATAACCATTATGGGCGGCCTGTGGCAGTATAAATATCAACTTGACCACTCATCCAGCCCTTACTCGCCGGCCTTAATCGCGCGCAATACCAAAATCACCGGTGAATCCGGTATCCCGCGACAGGCTGGCACCCAAAACGTATCGCCGGGCAACGGCAGCGTTCTGTCAGGCAGTACGAATACTGTAAAATCGAATACCTACAACACTGACTGGACAGCCTCTGCGAGCAGTCCGGGCAGTGCCCAAGCCGCTTCGAGTACCTCGTCTGGCTCCGCGATCGTAGCTGTATCGTTAAGCGTTAACGGCAGCTACGCGGGCAAGGTTACACTCCTCAGCTCCGGCAACCAGTGCGACGTATTAAGCAAGGCCCGCAGTGAAGGCGTCATCAATTATCTGGATATGCGTTATGACCCGCAAAATAAGTCCTATGCAGTTTACGTCATCAATAATATTGGGGATAGCAACTCAGTCTGGTGGACTTATACAGTTAACGGCGGATGGGTACCCGGATGTAGCAGTACCCCTGTACACAACAATGATTCAGTGAACTGGCAGTACATAAAATGATAAGGAGCAACGATGTCTAGACTACTGATTAAGAGAGCGCTGGTAGGTACGATAGCGGTGATAATGTTCGCGGCGCAGATGCCACTGACCGCTCTGGCCGCGACGGACCAAGCGGCCCTGTCCGCCGCCCAAGCAGGGGTTAATTATCTGGGAGCCAATCAGAATGCCGATGGGAGCATCTCGGGTAGCTTCGGTGGGACGAGTGATTGGGCGGTCATGGCTATCCAAGCTGACGGGAAACAGGCCGCCGCATTCAGTAATGGCGGCGCCTCAGCGCTAGATTTCATGAAGACGGACGTGCCCGGTCCGGCATCGGCGGCCACGGACGTGGAACGCAAGATTATTGCTATCGCGGCTGCCGGTCAGGACAGCAAAACTTTCGGCGGCTTTGACTACGACTCCGCGCTTGCCGGCTATCATGCCGGTCAACAGATCGGTGATCCGACTTTGCTGACTGATGACATGTTCGGTGTGATTGCGGCCGACGCGTCCAAAGATTCGGCACTGTATAGCACAGCGCAGGACGGACTTGACTATCTATTGGCTCATCAAGGGACTGACGGCGGCTTCAGCTATACCACTAACAGCTGCGCCTACTGCGGAAGCGACAGCAGCGACACCGCCGCCGCTATCATAGCCATGCAGGCAGCGATATCCATTGGGTTGTCGAACACGAATCTTACGAGCGATGAAGCCAAAGCCACGGCTTATTTATTGAATACGCAGCAGCCGGATGGGGGCTTCGGGGCCGATATCTACAGCGCGTCGGATGGCGATTCGACCGCTTGGGGCTTAATGGCGCTGAATAGCGCCGGTGACGCCGCTGGCACCCAGGCGCTGGCGGCACGTGACTGGCTTATTAATAACCAGAATGCCGATGGCGGCTTCAGCTACGGCGCCTATGGTATTACTGCCAGCGACACCTACACGACGGCACATGCCATCATCGCAATCCTTGGCACGACGTGGCTGTTACAACCCAGCCCCATTCACGGTTCGCCGCCCCCGCCCACAGTGACCCCGCCTTCACAGGCAACGCCAGCCAACCAGCCTGTCATCGGCACGCATACAACTACGTATACGACGCCGGCCGATACTCCAGACACAAGTCCTGCGCCCCAAGTGAAGGCGGCCAGTACGCCCAAACCATCCAGCGGTAAAACGGTCGGCCCGAAGTTTGCCGGCGCAGGGAAGACCAGCTCACACAACATTTACTTTGCCGTCTTACTTGGTATCATTGCAGTAATGTGGTTCGCATTCGAACCGCGGAAAAACAGGAGAGGTAAAATATGAAAACCAACCTAACCCAAAATACTAAGATGGGCGTTGCCCTGACCATAGTCTTCAGCGCGGTCTTGATGCGTCTGGTGCCGCACATACCGAACTTCGCACCCGTGACTGCCGCGGCGCTGTTCGGCGCGGCCTATCTGCCTAGACGCTACGCGTTGCTGATGCCGTTGCTGATAATGGCCATAAGCGATTACGCATTGCTCTATATCAGCCCGTTCGGACACCCGGTGCTTAACCTCAGCCACTTACAACCCTTGAGCGCGATGCTCAGCGGTACCACAGCGTGGGTATGGGGAAGCTTCATGATCAGCGGACTGCTGGGCCTGTCGCTACGCAAGAATCCCGGTGCCCTCCGGATTGGCGGCACAAGCCTGCTGGCCTCCGCGCAATTTTTTCTGATAACGAATTTTGGCGTGTGGGCGGCGGGCGCGTACGCGCGGGACTGGTCAGGTCTGGTTGCCAGCTATGCCGCCGGGTTGCCATTCCTAAGATGGACAATGCTAGGCGACTTGTTCTATACCGCCTGCTTCTTCGGTCTCTACGCGCTGGTACTTAACCCCGAAGGGTTTTCACTGCGTCTGTCGCGTCTCAGGCGTCGCCAGGCTACTCAAATACGAACATGAAGACGCCGGCCCGGATAGGTATTTACGCTGGTACGTTTGACCCGGTGCATAGTGGGCATGTTGCTTTCGCCTTGCAGGCACTGAAAGCGGCTGATCTGGAGAAGGTCTGCTTCCTGCCGGAGCGCAGGCCGCGCCACAAGCTGCAGGTCGAGCATTTCGGGCACCGCGCGGCTATGCTGGCGCGGGCGCTCAAACCCCATCCGCGGCTGGAGCTACTGGAGCTTGAAGATTCGAATTTCAATGTTAGCCGTACCCTGCCGAAACTTAAGAAGCGTCTCCCGGATAGCGAGCTTGTATTCCTGTTCGGTTCGGACGTTGTGCAGGGCCTCGCGGACTGGCCCGGCGCCGGCCGCTTCTTAGAAAACGCCGAACTTGTCATAGGCATACGGTCGCGCGACAGGCGAAGCGGCTTGCGCAAGGTCATCGAGGCCTGGCCGGCGCAGCCTAAGTCCGTGACCATGTTCGACAGCTACGCGCCGGCCGTATCATCCGGTATAGTCCGCGAGGCCCTGCGCGGCGGCAAGGGAACGGCACCCGGCCTGCTTTCCAGCGTGGAACGCTACAGCGACCGCCACTGGCTGTACGTTTCTATAACCTAATCTTGGGGCTAACCCTGTTTCTTGGCAATCTCGGCATTGATGATTTTCTCTACCGCGCTAACGCCGGTGGAATAGGGCAGATCTATTTTTTTGCCGTCCAGGAAGAACGTCGGCGTGCCCTGTATCTTGAGCTTGTCGCCCTCGGCCATGTCGGCGTTGATCAAATCGTTGACCTTGCTGCTCTGATAGTCGGACTTAAACTTATCGGCGCTCAGACCGACCTGCTTAGCGAAATTGACGAAGTACTTGTTAAGCGGATCACTGCTGGCTACCCAACCCGATTTGCCGCTTGGATCCTGGTTATCGTACAGCGCGTCATGCATCTGCCAGAATTTGCCCTGTATGGCCGCCGCTTCGGCCGCGCGGGCGCCCGCGAAAGCATTCTGGTGGATCTGGGTAAGCGGAAAGTTGCGGAACTGGAAGTAAATCTGATCGTTCAGATCGGCTGCGACCTGTTTGATTACGGGATAAGCGGCGCCGCAGTAGGGACACTCGTAGTCGCCGTACTCTACCAGTTTCACACCGGACTTACCTTTGCCCTCGACATGCTGCGTCAACTTACTGCCGCCGCCCGAGGAGCTGGGAGCATTGGCTTTCTTATTGCCGGTCAATAAGAAGATGCCGGCGAACACCAGCACCACTATGACTATAACCCCCCAGAACTGTTTAGACATGTGACCTCCGAATTACCATTTGGTTAAAGTATACATTACCCCGCTGTTTTGCAATCAACCGGAGTCAGTATAAGCTAAAGTAGCATGAGAAATATCATCTATGCCGCAATATTCCTGCTGCTTTCGCTGGGCGGCGTGGTAGTGCGCAAAACCTATTTTCGCCTGCCGGTCCGCGAGTTGAAACGCCGCGCCGAAAAACACGATAAGACCGCCCGCATCATGTACAGGGCAGTGGCCTATGGCAACAGTCTGCGCGGTCTGCTATGGCTGTACATAGGCCTGACCGCCGCCGCCGGCATGATACTGTTAGCGCGCGAACTGCACATATGGGTCAGTCTGCTCATAGTCGGTCCGTTACTCTGGATAGCCTTTTCGCTGGTGCCAGCTAGCCGTACTACCAAAGTCGGCACCTGGCTTACCGTTATGCTTACTCCGCCCATAGCCTGGCTGCTCAATTACGTACATCCATTACTTAGCCGCGGCGCGGAGACGGTCGAGCGACGTTACACCGCTCCCGACCACACCAGGCTGTTTGAACGTGACGACCTGGTGCGCCTGCTTGAGAGGCAAAAGGAGCAGGACGACAGCCGCTTCACCGAAGAGGAACTGGAAATCGCCATCCGGGCCCTGAGCTTCGATGATTATCTAGTTGCCGACGTGATGATTCCGCGCAAGAAAACCAAGACCGTGCTGGCCGGCGATACCCTGGGCCCAGTGCTTATCAACGAACTGCATGAAGCCGGTCAGGAACAGGCTCTGGTGCGGGAAAAGGCCAAGGGCCCGTTCGTCGGCACCATCCGCTTCAGCCAGCTGGGAATAGAGAGCAAGGGCCACGTCCGCGACATCATGCAGCCCACCGTTTACTATGTGCACGAGAACGACACTTTGGGCGAGGCCTTGCACGCCTTTTTTACCACCAACCATCCGGTATTCGTGGTAGTGAACAGCGTTGAAGAGCATGTCGGCATGATCAGCGTGGAGGATATCATGCGCCAGCTCATAGGTCACGTTCCGGGCGATGAGTTCGATCAATACGCCGATCCGGAAGCCGTGGCTGCCCGCCATCCGGCCGTGCGAAAAAAGCGAAGCGATGCCAAGCCGTCCGATGAAACCCCTGTTAAAACAGATGAGGAAGTGGTAGAATAGTCTCTCATGAGAACCCTTAGCAGTGATCTGAAGGATCACACCGGCAAGTCCGTAAGCATCGAGGGCTGGCTGCACAAGAAACGCCTGCTGGGCGGTCTGACGTTCATCAACGTCCGCGACCGCCGCGGCCTGGTCCAGGTCGTCATCCAGGACAAGGACGAGGTTGAGAAGCTGCGCGGCCTGCAGATCGGCACCGTGCTGGCCGTGGAAGGCAAAGTCGTGGAAGAGACGCGGGCGCCGGGGGGCGCCGAACTTCATGATGCTAAGGTCACGGTCATGGTCCCGGTCACGGACGAGCCGCCCATAGAGATTGACAAACCGCTCAGCCACAAACCAGACAACCTGGACACGCTGTTTGAACACCGCGTGCTAGGCCTGCGCAACCTGCAGGAACGCGCCGTGTTCGAAATCCAATCCACGCTCTGCGCTGCCATCCGCGGCTACTTCGACGAGAACGGCTTCACCGAGATTCATTCGCCCAAACTGCTGGCCGAACCGACGGAAGGCGGTGCCGAAGTCTTCAAGCTGGATTATTTCGGCAAGGTAGCCACGCTGGCTCAAAGCCCGCAGTTCTACAAACAGATGATGGTCGGCGCGTTTGAGCGTGCCTACGAAATCGCGCCGGTCTACCGCGCGGAGCCAAGCGCCACCACCCGCCATATGACGGAATACACCTCGGTCGACGGCGAGATGGGCTTCATAACCCTGAAAGACCTGGAACATTTCCTAAGCGGCCTGCTGAAGGCTGCCGTCGACGCGGCCTGGACCAAACACGAGCCGGAACTCAAGCGCTGGAACGCTACAAAACCTACGCTTCCGGCCGAAATTCCCGTTCTGACCATGGCGGAGATCCACGAAAAATACAGCAAGGCCGCTGGCGAGGACACCGTAGGCGAGAAGGACTTGCGGCCGGACGAGGAGCGCTGGATCTGCGAATACGCCAAGAAGAACCTAGGTTCCGAAGCTGTGTTCGTCAGCGAATGGCCGGCCAGCGAAATGAAGTTCTACCACAAAGCTAACGAAAAGAATCCCAAGATTGCCGACCGTATCGATTTGCTTTTCCGCGGCGTCGAAATCACCACCGGTAGCATGCGCGAAAACCGCTACGACGTCCTGGTCAAACAACTCGAGCAATTAGCCAAAGGCGACCCTAATGATCCGGGCTTCTCGCCGTTGCTCACTGCGATGCGCTACGGCATGCCGCAGCACGGCGGCTTCGGTCTGGGGCTTGAGCGCCTGACCGAAAAAATCATCGGCTTCAATAACGTCAAGGAAGCCACCCTCTTCCCGCGCGACATCAACCGCCTCACACCCTAAACTTCAGGCATCAAGAAAAAGTCAGGAACCCGCTGTCCTATGACTTCGCCGTCGAAGCGCGTGCGGTTCGCGTACACGAGCCAAGAGGTAAGAATTTCCCCGTAATGTTCCATTATTCGAAAGTCATCGGCATATTCCCGGGCGCACTCCAAAGAGGTAATGCCTGCATCAAATTCTTCTTCTGCCAACAGCCGCCGGGCTATGTCAGGTTTAGTGGGCATGTCAATGACTTCCTCCCAGGCTCCAAGATCAGTATAGCCGCGGGTTGCCGCCACTAGCCCAAGACTGCGCGGCTCTCTTATGCCGTTACGGACTATCAGTGCCAGGTTGCGCGTAGGCCATACGAAAGATTCGGCTACAAACACCTCGCGGGGGTAACGTTCGGTGACAACGTCTACCTCGCCGTGGGCACTGCACTGCACCAGTAACGAATTAGGCTCAGTGCGGACGTGTTCAAGCCCCTCGCCGGCAAAATCATCGACCAGCTTCAACTCTGCTAATTGTTGCAATCCCTGGAACTCAATGTAAGCTTGGGTCGCGGCTTGGTGGCAGGTGCCGTCAGGGCCCAGCGTATAAAATGTAGGGTTTGGCAGTATATCAGCCATTGTAATTTTATACCATAATTTTTTATAAAAAAACAGCGCGCTAGATAGGCGGATAGGTTTTTGGTAGACTTAAAGGCGCGAGTAAGCTTATGCATATTGGAAAGAAAGATGAACCGGAAAAGAGTCCAGAGCGTGAAGCTCTGGAGCGTCAGGTCGATGCCATGATGGATCCGAAACTGCCCGACGGCGCCGCGTCCGATACGTCGGCGTTAAACGTTCCCCCTTCAGCTTTAGCCATAGAGCAGCCTGCGCCCAAGCCTGCCAAAAAGGCCGGTCTTGCCAAAACCGCTCCGGAATTGCCTTCGGCAGGGAAGAAAATCCCAGTCAGTGACGCGTCTGCCAAGCCTTTGTCTATCGACAAACTCGATCAACTGACAGAACGCATAGTCGCAGGCGACAAGGAGCCGGAACCTTTGGCAACGACAGAACCCGAGGAGCCCGACATCACGGAGCAAAGCGCCGATCTGGATAATTCCCGTACCGATGAAGCGGTCGACGACATCGTCGCCCATGAAGGCGACGTCATGCTGGCGGTGGCTGACGCGAAGGTCGCCGAACGCGAACGCCAGGCGGAAACAGCTTCCGGCAAGAAGAAATCCCATGGCGGTTTCCGTGTCGTCTTCTGGTTCCTGATAGCCTTGATGGCTCTCTTGGCAATCGCCATATCCGTACTTGTGGTTACCGGCGGCAATCCCAGCTTGCCTAAGCTTTAAGTTTTTTGCCCGGCAAGTGTCTGCGCAGCGTTACTATCGCCATCCGCCCATCGGTATGCAGCGAACCGCTGATCACACGGTTTATCAGGCGGTAGGGCTCGCCCAGTTTTATCATCTGCACTTTACCAGCCAGTTTTTCCGCTTTCAACTGCGTGACCATAAGCTCGCGCTCCTTATTGGTATCCGGGTCTATCATGTGCGTAAGCTGCAGATTATGACGGATAAAGTTTACCCCGACATCCAGTGATGCCGCGCCTACCCAAAGAAGATTATCGCCGTACACCCGGTTCCGGCGGTGGTGCCAATGTATGGTATGCACGGCGAGCGGCCGCTTATCTTCATAAGTCGTCGCCCAGAACCTTACGTGATGCCGGCTGCCGCCTTGCACGCCTTCGACCGGAATCTGAAACGCGATGTCCTGTTTGCGCCCGAACAGATAAAGACTGCTGACCGGCGCGTTCGGATAACTCCAGTCATAGACGGCGCTTAACATTTCCCGGATGTTGTTGCGCACGCTTCGCGGGTCGGCCACGTGCCAGCCGGATTGCTCCATGACATTGATGAGCTGGCGGCGGGTACCTATGATGCCTACGTTCAACGGGTCGGAAGCGAACCCGTCGGGCGTAACGCAATATAAGGGCAGATGGCCGGCCGGCCGAAAAATGCGCCACAAGCGTATGACCGCCGGTATCAGTACGTAGGCGCCCAACGCGTAAGTTACGATTATAGCCAGGCTGAGCGGCAAGCGCCGGTGAAAGTACGGATAAATATTCCGCACGGAAAAATAAGCGATGATTATGCCGGGTATAAGCACCGTGAAACGTTTGACCAGGCGAAGCAGATATTGAGCCATCAGTCTATTATCATACAACGGACGTGCATGGTTTACGACAATGACAGACAATGACTGGTTAACTCTTATGGTATTCTAATTATTATGGAAGAGAAGACTATGGACATCAGGCCGGCACCGCCGGCTGATGCCGCCGCTAGCCATCCGGCCCCGGCTAAAGAAGTACCCACAGAAGCACTCAAAGACGCGCCAAAGAACAAAGACAATCAGCCGGCTGTACCCAAACAGCGCGGCAGCAATGTCAGCCTGGCGATCGCGGCCACCGTTGTCATAGTCCTTAGCCTGGCAACCTTGGCAACCTATGCCTTCATAAAGACACGCAGCTAATAAAGACACGCAGCTAACCCTTGCGCTACACTATAAGGCATGTATGAACATGCGAACGGTCGTCTTCGGGAGCCGAGCGCCATCGGCGTGATTCCGACCGACACCGTCTATGGAGTCGTGGCGCGTGCTGGCGATAAGGAAGCTGTGAACCGTCTATACGCGCTGAAAAAGCGCGACACTAAACCCGGAACGCTGATTGCCAACGACATCAGCCAGCTGGAAGGGCTGGGTCTGAAGCGCCGCTATCTTACAGCCGTTGAACAGTTCTGGCCCGGCGCCGTTAGCGTAGTCGTCCCCACGTCCGATCCGGCCCTTGAGTACCTGCACCGGGGAAAGATGAGTCTGGCCGTACGCGTTCCCAAGCATAAGGAGCTACAGGCCCTGCTTAAAAAAACCGGACCGCTTCTGACCAGCAGCGCCAATCACCCGGGCAAGCCCGTGGCAACCACCGTAGCCGAGGCCAAGCAATATTTCGGCGACCAGGTCGACTTCTACGCTGATGGCGGCGACTTATCCCGGCGTAAGCCGTCTACTGTCATACGCATCGTCGACGATGCCATCGAAGTATTGCGCCCAGGCGCTGTCAAGCTTCCCTAATAGTAGCAGTATAGTATCCGTGTAGTGTCATGCTACTGAATTGCGCCCTGACGTTATATGATATATTGAATAACTCAATCTGTTATGTATATGATATATCATATATCACGATATCACCAGGTCACATGAGGTATTTACTACGGTACCAGTCATAATAACAGTGCTACAATACAGCCATGCAATTTAATGAATATCAGAAAAAAGCGCTGACCACGGTTATATCGGATGGCAATGAGTTTAATGACCTGCTTCACTGGGTGTTGGGCATAAACGGCGAAGCCGGCGAAGTCGCAGAAAAGGTGAAAAAAATCATCCGCGACAAAGGCGGAAAAGTGTCGGCGGCCGACAAAAAGGAGCTTGGCAAAGAGATTGGCGACGTACTCTGGTACCTGGCAGTCTTTGCCCATCACTTAGGCATAAAGTTCGACGACGTGGCCGACGCCAACCTGAATAAACTGGCTGATCGCCACAAACGCGGCGTCCTCGGCGGTGCCGGCGACAACCGCTAAGATGTACGAGATAGCCGCAGGCAAGACCTATGCCGAATCCGAATACGGCTGGAAAGCTAAAGATCGAATTCCATTATGAGGGCCTTGTGGTCCGAAACCAGTTCGTCTGACACCCTGAAGCTCCGCGTCTTCACGGCTTCGTTCACGAATATATAATCGCAGACCGTGTTCATCGCGCTGAGCGGACTGTAGGTGCGTTTCAAACCGTTTTCCAGGGATAGGTTAGTGAGCTCTTCGTTGATCAGGGACAGCGATTTGCTGGTAGGGGACAGGTTGAAATCGCCGCACAGAATGACAGGGCCTTTAAGTTTCCGGACCACGTCGGCTACTATACGCATCTGCCGCATGGTTTCGTCGTTGCCTTTCTTGGTACCGACGATGTGATATCCGTGGTGGTTCAGGATATTTAGCGTTTTGCCTTTGACCTTAACGGAGGATACTTGGAGGTTCCGTATGTTGCCGCCGTCGCGTTCGACGTCGAAGTTATCTATATATTCCCGGTATGTGAAGATAGTTCCGGTCGAATCAAAAGGCGGCTTGCTTAAGGTGGCGTTGCCGTAGCTGAGCTTACGTTCCATATAACGCGCCGAATAGGTAGGGGACATAAACTTGTGACCCAGGCCAGCCTCATCTTTGATCTCGTCCAGCGTAGCGAAGAATTTATAACCCGACCGCCCCTGCATGTCGTTGACTTCCTGCATGCATACGAAATCCGGCTTTTCGGCCTTCAGGAAATCTATAATCTGCTGGCCCAGCTTTCCGCCCCATATGTTGGCCTGTATGATTTTCACGGTACGAACTCATTTCTTAGCCAATCGTCCAGGCTGCCGCCTCCGCCGCCGGCCATGCATACCACCATGTCGCCGGCGTCCAGATGTTTTTGGATGGTCCTCTTCAATTCTGAGTCGCGTTCCATCGGCGCGGCTATGGAGGGGTCGTCTAAGCGCGAGATCAACTCGGTAGGTGTAATGACGCGTTGGTCAGGGTTCTCGCGCGCCAGGTAGCTGGGGATCCAGTACAGTTTGCCGGCTCCGTCGAAGCAGTCCTTGTAATCGCCGGCGATGTAGTGCTGGCGCCTGTCGGTCAGCGGCTCGTAGACGATGATGAGTTTCTGTCCGGTCCGGGCCGCCATCTCGCTGGCAACGCTCATGGCGCCGCGGATCTTTTCCGGCGTATGCGCGTAGTCGCTGTATAGGTTGGGTATTATCTTTTCCATGCGCCTGGAGAGGCCCGGGAAGCGGTTGGCGGCTTCCAACAGTTTTGTGATAGGGATGTCTGCGGCGCGGTGCACGGCATTCACGGCCAGCCAGGCGTCCAGCCGGTTGTACGCGCCGAGCAGGGCAATCTTTCCGACGTGCGGATCATCACTCCTGAGTATCTCCACGCCGCCCCCGGCCGCGAGCCCCAGATAACCGGCATCTTCTTCCCAAATGTACGTATGCTTGGACTGGGTGATGAACTCGCGGAAGGCCGCCTGGTAGTCCTCACGCGTAGGAAATATTTCGTGATGGTCCCAGCTAACGCCTGTGACCAGACTGATGGCCGGCTCGTAGGACAGGAAATTGCGGTCGAACTCGTCGGCTTCATAGACGAAGAATTTGCCCTTAGAGTCGTATTCCCCCATTTCGGCGAACGACGTCTTTGCCGGCAGAAGGTAGCTCACCGGATGGTTCAGCTGCTTGAAGAGCCAGGTGACCAGAGCCGTAGTAGTGGTTTTGCCGTGCGTGCCGGTTATGGCGATCATGCTTAAACTCTTTTCTTTGAGTATCCGGTTCAGCAGCTCGTCGCGTTTGGAGACCTTGATGCCCTGTCCGCGGCAGAAGAGCAGTTCCGGGTGGTCATCCGGCAGGGCGGAGCTATGAACGAACCAATCGATCGGGTGCTTGGCATGGACCCCGGCTATACCCTCATACGACTGTCCGACCCGAACGTCCTTGATACCGTGCTTTGCCAGATAGGTTAGGTACTGGGAATCCTGCTGATCGGAGCCGGAAACCTCGTAGCCGGCCTGTCTGGCCACCTGGGCGAGCGGACCTATGCCGGCGCCGCCTATCCCCGAGAAGTAAACATGCATTCTTTCATTATAGAATATGCCCGCCGTTAAACGGCAGGTATAATCGAACATAAGCATGTACGAACGACATCTTCACCGCCTATGGACCAGGATCCGCCGGATCGGACCGTGGTATTTCCTGGTTCTGGCGGTAGTTAGCACGGCCGTATGCGTATTCGCGCTGCGGGCCAACAACCAGCACATGATCAAACTGCGCCAAGCCGTCTATGACGCCGACAAGAACAACACAGGCGTCCAGCAACCGCTGAAGGACCTGCAGTCCTACGTGACCACCCACATGAATACGGACCTGAGCGCCGGCAATACGTCGGTCTATCCGCCTATACAGCTGCAATACACCTATAACCGGCTGGTGCAGCTCCAGCAGCAGCAACTCCAGCAGCAAAATACATCCGTGTACAGCGAGGCTCAGGCTCATTGCGAAGCGCTGAACCATACCGACTTCTCCGGGCATAACCGGGTACCTTGTATCGAACAGTACGTAGAGAGCCACGGCGGCAAGCCGGCGCCCGCTATTCCTGAAGCGCTATACGAATTTTCTTTCGCCAGCCCTAAGTGGTCGCCCGACTTGGCCGGCTGGGCCATGGCAGTAGCCGGACTAAGCGGCCTGCTCTTCGCTATAACATTCGCGGCTGAGCGCTGGACCCGCCACCACCGAAACCGTTAGGTTAGCTGAAACCCCTAAGGGTTGGAAGAACCGGAGTTAGCTTTCTGAGCGTTGCTACCGCTGTTGGTGCTGGCGCTGCTGCTCTGGTCTACACACTTCTGACCGTTCGGATTCTGCTTCTGGAAAGTCGAGACCGCCTTAGCTACTTGGCCGCCGTCCTGAAGGTTCTCCCAGAAGGTTACCTGGCTGCTGTTTATGACCATCTGATCGTATGGCTCGTGCAGTTCGCAGCCCAACTTAACCAGAGTGACATTACTGCCCGAATTGCTGTTTGAGCCACTGGAAGAGTCTGACGAACCGCTATTAGCAGTCTGAAGATAGTAGATATTCGTTACTCTGAAGTACTTGTCATTCAGGCTCTTTATGTGTCCGAAGTAGACCTGCCCGGTGTTCAGGAAGATCGCCTGCAGCTTGTTCGTGTCTACGTATTTGCTCTCTGCCTTTACGTTGTTATTGCTGGAAAATAGCAGGACTATGACCGCCCCGATCAAGATTGCGATCACCGCCGCCAGCGCGACCGTGAGGGTGCGCATTAACTCGCCCCTTCGGGAGTCGCCACTCTTATGCTTACTGCTTGGGTTCTTGTTTTCACGCTGACTGGGACCGTTTCCAAGCGATGAATCTCGCGAAACCGGTGCAGAAGCAGGTGATTGCGCGTTGCGGTTAGAAAAATCCATTGTTTCCTCTATTACACCTATCCATTATTTTTATGCTTACCGACCCAGTGTAATACAAGCGCCTTTGCTAAAGCAAGGTTAAGAATAGCGACCGATAAGGCACAGGGGCTTGACAAAAGAAAACCCACCAGAGTATCTTAGGGGTACGTTACTAATTGTTAAGAGAGGGAGACTTCAATGGCATACAAGCACACTAACTCTAAAGGCGTTACTTATTACCTGAACTCCAAGGACGTCACACTCCGCGGCGGCAAGAAGCAGACTATCTACTACTTCAGCAAGGACAGCCGTCCTGAGGCTACAGATCTGCCATCAGGTATGGAAGTAAATGAAAACCCGCGCAACGGTTTCCTGACCGTCAAGCGCTCCAAGTAAGTCTCGCCTTACTTACTTAGCACGCCCGGTCCTTCGTTGGACCGGGTTTTTGCTATAGTAGAGCAATGCCCGAGATTATCCTAAAGGTGAAGAATCTCAAGAAACTGTACGACGGCAAGCCGGCCGTGGACGGTATTTCATTTGAAGTTAAAAAAGGCGAAGTGTTCGGCATACTCGGTCCTAACGGCGCTGGCAAGACCACCACGCTTGAAATGATCGAGACCCTGCGCGAGATCGACGGCGGACAAGCGACAGTCGCCGGCATCAACGTAGCCGAACAGCCCAATGTTATTAAACAGGTTATCGGCGTCCAGCCGCAGACGCCGGCTTTCCAAGACAAGCAGAAGCTGTCGGAAATTATCGAGATGTTCGCGGCGGCTTACGGCGAGAAGGTCGATCCCAAGGAGTTCCTTGACGACGTACAGCTCGGCGACAAGGCCGGCAGTTTCCCCGAACAACTATCCGGCGGCCAGCGCCAGCGCCTCAGCATCGCCACGGCTTTGGTGCACAGCCCGAAAGTTTTCTTTCTGGACGAGCCGACCACCGGGCTCGACCCCCAGGCCCGCCGCAACCTCTGGGAGCTGATCGAAGAAGTGCGCGACCGTGGCGTCACCATCATCCTGACCACGCATTACATGGAAGAAGCCGAACAGCTCTGCGACCGCGTCGCAATTATGGATAATGGCAAGATTATAGCGCTCGACACGCCCAAGAAACTGGTAAAGCAATTGCTGGATCGCGGTTTCACCAAGAAGCAGGAGGTTGAACAGGCCGATCTCGAGGACGTCTTCATAGACTTGACGGGCAAGGGGCTGAAAGAAGGTTAGCATGACTATCAGGCAGCAGCTGCGCACCGTAGCCGTCTTTACCAAGCTCAACACCCGCCGCTTTTTCCGCGACCGTCTGGCCCAGTTCTTCAGCATTTTATTTCCGCTCATATTCCTGTTCGTGTTCGGCAGTTTCAGCAGCGGCAACAACAACGTGTCTTTCAAAGTCGCTCTGCTTGACCAGTCCCAGACGGCGTTCTCCAAACAGTTCGTGACCCAGTTGGAATCAAGCAAATCATCTTTCAAGGTGCAGAAAGACATCACCGCCATGGCCGAAGCCAAGGACAAGATGAGCAAAAGCCAGATTGACGGCATCATAACCTTGCCGAAAGATTTTGGTGCGGTGCAGCCGGGTCAAGCGTATCCATCCGGCCAACTGGGACTGCTTTACAACCAAAGCAGTTCGGGTACCGGCCAGACCATGACCTCGGTTCTGCAAGGTCTGTTTGACCAGATAAACAACAAGCTGGTCGGCGTCCATCCGCCGTTCACTGTCGCCGGCCGGACTCTCAATGCCAAGAGCCTGACCTCGTTCGACTACACCTTCGCCGGCCTGCTGGGGTTTTCAATCATCGGTCTCGGTATCTTCGGCCCGGTCAACGTCTTCCCGGAGCTTAAGAAGCAGGGCATCCTGCGCCGTCTGCACACTACGCCGCTTAGGACCTGGCAGTATTTCCTGGCGACGATGTTCAGCCAAGCAATAACCGGTATCATTGCCATCATCATACAGTTCGCGGTAGCTATCAAGGTGTTCCACCTCAAAGTCGACGGCAATTACCCTGAAATATTCTTGTTCACTATATTCAGTATTTTCATGATTCTGGGCATAGGTTTGGCAATCGGTGGCTGGGCCAAAAATGAGCGCCAGGCAGCTCCGCTCAGCAACATCGTGGTGTTCCCGATGCTATTCCTGTCTGGTACTTTCTTCCCGCGCTACCTGATGCCGCACTGGCTGCAGTCTGTCACCACCTATCTGCCGCTAACACCGGTGATCGATGGTCTGCGCCTGCTGACCACGGAAGGCAAGCATCTTATCGACCTTGGCCCCCAGATCGGTCTGATGGCTGTCTGGTTCGTGCTTATTTACGCCGTAGCTTTCCGTGTCTTCCGCTGGGAATAACATAACCACAAAGTACGAAACATTACAGACAACTCCCCTCACGCACCATAGAATGAATTATTAGCTGCTCACAAAGCCACAAATATTAAAGAATTATTAAATCATGTAACTTCTTAGCGCATAAATCATCTCCATGATATAATATTACGCCTATGAAAGATATAATTGCTGGCGCAGAAGAGCTGAAAACTACCCCTGACGGTTCAGGCCCAGGACATCCGCTGTCTAGGGTCGAAGAAAACGGCACAGTGGGCCTGCTTATCGAAGAGGATGAGGTAGCCCAGCTCGACAGGCTCGACACCGCCAGAAAGCACCTTATACTGACCCTGCGCGCTGTGCTGGCGGAGCGTATGGTCAACGCGCCCACAGAGGAGCTGGATGCCACCGACGCATTAAGGGCAGCCCGCAAAAGAGTGTTCGGTACCAGCAGGTTCGCACCATCAAATAATTAACGCCCGGAATAGCTAGTCGGCATTTATAATTAAATCATTGTGAATAGCCTAGACTCGCTACCGAAGCCTTTCTTCGTACTGGCACCGATGGACGACGTTACCGACACGGTATTCCGCCGCGTGGTGGCAGACTTAGCTGCGCCCGACCTGTACTTCACTGAATTCGTGAATGTGGACGGCTTGCAAAGTCCGGGCAGGCCCAGGCTTTTGAAAAAGCTGCGTTTTACCGAGCTTGAACGGCCTCTAGTCGCCCAGATCTGGGGTAAAAACCCGGAAAATTTCTACAAAACCGCCCGCGAATTGGCAGACGGCACACTGGCGCGCGAACTCGGACTGCCGAAGGGCGTGAACTTCGCCGCGGTTGACCTGAACATGGGCTGTCCGGTGAAGGCCGTAGTCAAGGACGGGCTTTGCAGCGCGCTCATCAATGACCGCCCGCTGGCTGCGGAAATGATCGCAGCTACCAAAAAAGGCCTGGCAGGCAAACTGCCCCTGAGCGTAAAGACACGCACGGGTTTTAATGCTCCGGATATGACCTGGGTAGAGTTCCTGCTCAAGCAGGACCTATATATGTTGGCTATCCATGGTCGCACCAAGAAGCAGATGAGCGACATTCCGGCTGACTGGGAGTTCCTCGGCCAGGCCCGCGAACTGCGCGACCGTTTAGCGCCGGAAACGCTGATAATCGGCAACGGCGATGTGATGAACCGGCCCCAGGGCCTTGAATTGGCGAAAAAGCACGGACTTGACGGAATCATGATCGGCCGCGGCGTGTTCCATGACCCATTCGCGTTCGCGGCGGCCAGCCCGTGGCCCGGCTTCACGCCGGAGCAAAAAATCAATCTGTATCGCAAGCACGTACAGCTGTTCGCCAAAACGTGGCAGGGCCGCGAGCGCAACATCCAAACGCTCAACAAATTCTGCAAAATTTATATAAACAACTTCGACGGCGCCAAAGAACTCCGCGAAAAACTCATGGCCGCCGGCAGCACAGAAGAACTCTTAGAAATCATGGACGGAGCAAAAATCTCCTAGGCAGCAACTGCTACTTCAGGCGGAGCCGTCTCGGGAGGAAGCTCGTGTACTGCCGTAGCTTCTCTTTCAGCTGCCAGTGCCGTGAACCTACCACTGTGAACGGCCTCCATCGCATGTCCGCCGATGAACCTGTTGATACCATCTTTGCCTTGCGCGACCAACCGTTCCTGAATACCTTCATCCACTCCGCCAAGTTCGCGGAGCAATATATGTTCGTCCGTACCGGCTTTCTTGGCGGCTCCCACGATCGCTCCGGCCAGAACCGGACTCATATTGGTCATTTCTCCGGCCAGCGCCTCCCTGTCCGGATCGTCACCCAGTAGTATCGCATTAGCCTCGTCCAGTTCTTTCATAGCCAGTTCTTGCAAGGTGGCTTTCACGTTGACGTGGCTATGAGGTGCTTTATAAAATTCGCCGCTGGGCGTGGCCTCGGCCTGCCAGCCTAAGCAGGCAGCCCTGGTAAGCATATTGAAGGGATTTACCGATCTGTGGTTCCGCCTGCTCCCGGCGTCGGCAGCAAGCAGGTCATCAGCGGCTTTCTTGTAAGGGCGCACGGTTTCTTCGTCCAATTCATCGTCAGGGGATGCAGCTTCGCGCCGCTTGGTAGCCTCAGCGTAGGCCTCATAACCGTCGGCCTGGCGTTCTTCAGGTCTTTTCCAGCGCCCCTCTAATGACGGCTCAGCCGCCGCAACAGAGTCAACTGCCGCATCTGCGACTTTGGGACTGGATTGTTCGTGAGGCGTGACCATTGCGAGAAACCTTTTCGCTTTTTCAAATTTATATTTTATTAGTGATGTGACTGTACACCTTTGATTATACACCCATTACAGTTGTTGTCAAATTT
Source organism: uncultured Candidatus Saccharibacteria bacterium (assembly GCA_963820105.1). Taxonomy (GTDB): domain Bacteria; phylum Patescibacteriota; class Saccharimonadia; order Saccharimonadales; family UBA4665; genus CAWFYI01. Next base: position 79,552 of record CAWFYI010000003.1, read on the forward strand.
ATTGGCTTATAAACCTTATAATAATCCGTGTGATAACAGTGGTGGGGGTGCCTGGATTTGAACCAGGGACCAATCGGTTATGAGCCGACTGCTCTAACCACTGAGCTACACCCCCTAACAGATGAGAGTATACCAGACTAGGCCCGAAGATATATAATAGTAAGGTGCCATGAATACAAAAACCCTGGTAACAGAAAAGATTCCATACTATGCGCAGCGGCTGACGGACGTCAGTTTCCTGGGGCAGATGCTGTTCGTAGTGCTGGTGCTGCTGATAAGCTGGAGCGGCATCAAGACTATCCAGACCAACTACAGCCTGCAGAAGAAGATATCGGCCCTGAAGCAACAGGACGACGTTCAGAAGCTGCAAAACGACAACCTGGCGCTCCAGAACCAATATTTCAACAGCAAACAGTACCTGGAACTGCAGGCGCGCCAGAATTTCGGCCTAGCCGCCGCAGGAGAGAAGGAGATCATCGTTCCCAAGAGCGTGGCGCTCTCGTACACCGTCGACCTGCCATCAGCCAAACCACCCGCAGCCAAGGTTAAGCAGCCAGCCTACCAGCGGCATTTCCAATCCTGGGTCAACTTTTTCCTGCACCGCCAGAACGCGTCCGACTAAGCCGCCGGTTGACGTTTCCACCTCTGTTTGCTATACTTTAGACTCCCAATACGACGCGGGGTGGAGCAGCGGCAGCTCGCGTGGCTCATAACCACGAGGTCGCAGGTTCGAGTCCTGCCCCCGCAACCAAGCATATACAGCATAAATCAGAGGTAGTTTTGCCTCTGATTTTGTTATTATGTCGATATGAACAGCGACCATACTTTACTAACTCCCGAAGAGCTCCAAAGGGTCGAATGGGGAGAAGCCCTAGACAAAGACTATTTTTATATACCCATCATTACTTATAGCGAAGAAAGTATAAATACTGATTCTATGTGGTACTCACTGAGATTTAATAGTTTTGAGCGTACTCCTAAGCCCGAGTCATTGTTACTGTATGCCAGTAAGGTTCCTGCCGGGCAGACATTGTGGCAAGCAGTACGAAATGACTTGGAAAAGGACTTCAAGTATCGCGGTAAAAATTTTGTAATTGAAAGTGCAAAACCATACGATATAGCTAAAAATAAGTCTGGCCAGGAGCTTAGTCGCGTGATTGTAGATTTAAGGGTAGATGAAATGTTCAGTACCCGTGACGTATTCCCACTTGGCATGCAACTTGCCTGGTACTTTGATGGAGAAGATCTTTTTGGCCCCGATCTAGGCATTGATAAGATACCAAAAAATAACTAACCTTAAACCGGGAGTATCTTTAGATATAATTAATCATCTGTTAAGCTCCTTACTGATATGGTTCCAATGTGCATGAGCCAATTAACTATTAACACCGTAAGCTTTGTGAAAAGGAAAGTAGTTGACAAAAGTTTAGTCAAAGGTATATACTATTGGTATGAGTAAATATGCTGTAATAAATCTTAAGACCGATCCGGCGCTCAAAAAGTTGGCGGCCAAAACTGCTGACAGGCTTGGCGTTAGCATCAGTGCTATTTTAAATAATGAGCTTCGCCGTTTCGCAACTGAACAGAGTGTTACTTTTGATGTGCCTGAAGTCCCTAACTCTCAAACAGCTAAACAACTTGCCGCGTCCAGAAAAGAGATTGAAGCAGGCGATTACTATGGCCCATTTGATACGGCCGAAGGCATGGTTGCTTCACTACACGAAGAACTAAAATCAAAGTAGTACGCTTCATGAAAGTTAGCTACTCGAAGAACTTCCTGCGCCAATACGCTAAGCTTTCGCCAAAAATCAGACAAAAAGTAGATGAGCGCATCGTGCTTTGGCAGAGCGAGCCCCTTAATTCACGATTGCGGGATCATAAGTTGAAGGGTAAATATAAACAATATCGTAGTATTGACGTGACTGGGGATTATCGGGCGCTTTACTTTCATGAAGATGGAACAGTAATCTTTGACATCATTGGCACACACTCCCAATTGTATGGCTAGTTCTACTCCTACGTCCTAGACCACGTAACAGCCTGTCCAACTCCTAAAAGCTGCCTCCATCGGCCAAGCTCTTTATTGTTCCTAACAGGGGTTATTGACAAGATAGTTTACATTATCCTTGCAGATGTAAACTAAAAGTGCTATTCTGTTTACATTACATGATTGGATGTAAACGATATGAACATAGGTACACATAGACAGCAACCAGCAGGTTTTAAGGCTTTTATACCCAGCCCCTTCCCGCCAAAAGGAGGGATTCTTTTAAATCGTTCACTAGTAGTGAAACATACCGAAGCGGTAAGGCTGCTGGGGAAGTTAGACGGCATCACCGAACTTCTGCCCGACAAAGACTATTTTCTAGAAATGTTTGTCCGCAAAGACGCATCTTCTTCAAGTCAAATTGAGGGCACAAAAGCTACCATGATGGATGCAATTGAGGCGGCAAACGTAGAGAGAGGCAGTGATTTACCCCCTGATGTAGACGACATTCTTCATTACATAGATGCTCTTAATTATGGCCTGAAAAGAGCGCAGGACTTTCCTTTTAACCTGAGGCTTATAAGGGAACTTCACGAAAAACTAATGGTCGGTGCTCGCAGTACGCACAATCCGTTTCCTGGAGAGTTTAGGCGTTCACAGAATTGGATCGGGGGAACTCGTCCCGGCAACGCGAGATTCGTTCCACCGCCCGTTCATGAGATGAATGAGTCATTAGACCATCTAGAAAAATTTATACATGCTGAAGATGATTATTTACCGCTGGTCAAAGCCGCGTTACTACATGCTCAATTTGAAACGATTCACCCCTTCGCTGACGGCAATGGTCGTACGGGTAGAATGCTGGTCACCATGTATTTGTGGCACGAGAAACTACTGGAGATGCCCTTGCTGTATCTGTCCACTTACTTTAAGAAACACCAAGATGTTTATTATGAACGCCTCGACAACTATCATGCTGAACCGAGCCGTATAATTGATTGGGTAGAATTTTTCCTGGATGGAATGATTAATATCGCAAATTCAGCGATCGTGACTTGCCAGGACATTACAACTTTAAGAGAAGAAGATATGCGAAAAGTCCAAGCCTTAGGAAAAATTTCAGCCCCAAGCACAATGAAGGTCTTGAGAAATCTGTACAGCCTGCCGACAATTGGCGTGGCTGATATTGTTAAATGGACAGGTTTTACTCGTCCAGGTGCCTATAAGGTAATTGAGAGGTTGATTAAGCTCGAGATTCTTAAGCCCCGAACCGGTAAGGTCAAATACGGTCAGAAATTTGACTACGATAGATACATATCTTTGTTTACCAAAGAAGACTAGGACTTAGGGCGGTAGCTTAAGCCCGACTTCTACGCCCTAGATTCAAGTAACAGATTTTACGTGATGGTTTGATATTATGGAGCTCAAAATTCAGCAGAGCTCGGTTTACAAATAAACGTCAAAAGAAAAACGTTAGTTGACAATTAGTTGACAATTAAAAAGTATTGGTTTACAATGTACAAGTAATGAAAAATTTACCAGAGTTAATCCTGTCGCTCGCCAAAAAGCACGAACGCATAACGACTAAAGACGTTGTTAATGCGCTTCCAGCAGGCAGCAAATTCAGCCGGCAATATGTCAGTAATGCAATAGCTGAATTAGTTAAGCAAAAAAAACTCATCAAAGGAGGAAGCACAAGAGGCGCCTTTTATGTTGAACCCAAAAACGAACACCTGGCCACGGCTCTCACCAAAGTTCATTTACGCCTAAACAATGTAGACCTCAGAGAACACGAAGTCCTGGATGATATCAGGCGCAAAGCCTTATTTTTCCCAACTATAAAAAAGAATGTACAGGACATATTTAACTTTAGTTTCTCAGAAATGCTCAACAATGCGATCGAGCATTCCGAGTCTAAATTCATTGAGATAGACGTACTTAAAGATAAAGAAAATCTAATATTTGTAGTAAGCGATACGGGCATAGGAGCATTTCGTAGCATTCTCATCAAAAAGAAGCTCGATTCTGAGTTGTCGGCTATCCAAGACCTTTTAAAGGGCAAAACCACCACCAAGCCGCAAGCCCACAGCGGCGAAGGCATTTTTTTCACCTCAAAAATGGCCGATTTGTTTATGCTCGAGAGCTTTGAGTACCGGTTAAGGATTGATAATAAAATTCAAGATGTCTTCATAGAGTTGCTTAAGCCCTCCAAAAAAGGAACCAGGGTAATATTTCAGATCGCATTGAATTCTAAACGGCATGCCACAGATGTTTTCCAAAAATACACAAGTAATCCAGATACGCTGGCTTTCGACAAGACGGATGTACGGATTAAGCTGTACACAATGGGTACTATTCATGTATCCAGGTCGCAAGCGAGAAGGGTATTGGCGGGACTTGATAAATTTAAAACCATTATTTTAGATTTTGATAAAGTGCCTACGATTGGCCAGGGATTTGCGGATGAGATATTCAGAGTGTTTACCAGCCGCCACCCGGATATCACAATCAAAACGATTCATGCCAATGAAGCTGTCCAGTTCATGATTGACAGGGTTGAAAAACCCCAAACCAACCTGGAAATTTAGCCATAGAGTAGAAGAGGCCGAAGAACCGGCAATAAAGCATGCCATACGCGCGACAATATCGAATGTGAGTACAATCACTGCGCAAAAATCCTGAAAAGGATTACTATGTAGTAGGAGGATCACCATGCAAAACCGGGTCAAGATACGCGATAACCTGACAAGCTTGCAGTCCCCTATAAGCCGGGGGCAGTTTTCCGCGGAATTTATGAAGCCGCACGCCGAAAGGATACGTGCCGAACTCAAAGAGCACGGAGCCCTCCCGTACGACATGATACTCCCCGAAACTTATTATCTGCCCACGGTGATCCACCCCGACGAGCATATAATGGGCTCGGTTTACGGGCGCTATAGCAAAGGCGGCGCTTCCGGGCGCGGGGCGCTGGTCGCAACAGACCAGCGGGTCATCTTCCTTGATAAAAAACCGCTGTATGTGCACTACGACGAACTGACCTTTCTGATTATCGGCCATGTCACGTATACGCGTACGGCCATCGTCGGTTACGTTACTCTGCATACCCGTCTGGGTGATTTCCAGCTTAGGACGTTCAACCACAAGAATGCATATAATTTCGTCCAGTATATAGACGAGCAGTGTTTGCGCACCCAGGGCGGCGAGAAGTTCGAAGCAGTTACATGACAAGGGTTTACATGCGGAAACTTGATGAATTACTTAGTCTGAAAGGCAAATCCGCCATCGTGACCGGCGGTGCCAAGGGCATAGGCTTCGGTATAGCCTACCGCCTGGCCGAGGCCGGCGCCAAGGTTCTGATTGCAGACATGGACGAAGCAGCTGCTCAAAAGGCCGCTACTGAACTTAAGCGCAAAGGTTGGACGGCCGAAGCCGTCAAGACCGACGTATCAGAAGAAGACCAGGTCCGCGCCATGATATCCGCCTGCCGCGAAAAGTTCGGCTCGGTCGACATCATGGTAAATAATGCCGGCATTTACCCGCCGGAACCCGTCGCCCAGATGAGCCAAGCCGACTTCGAAAGGGTCATGGATGTTAACCTGCGCAGCGTCTTCCTGACTACCAAGCACGCCGCGGAAATCATGAAGGAGCAGGGCGGGGGCAAGATTATCAACATAACTTCCATCGACGCGCTGCATCCGTCCATGGTCGGATTGGCCCACTACGACGCGTCCAAGCACGGCGAATGGGGCTTCACCAAGAACTCCGCGCTGGAAATGGCCGCGCATAACATACAGGTGAATGCCATCGCGCCGGGCGGTATCCAAACTCCGGGCGTGGCCGCCATGCAATCAGCAGCGCCGCCTGAGGATGCCGAAACCCTGAAGAAGCAAACGGAAGCCTTCCTGGCGAAGATTCCCATGCACCGCATGGGCGAACCGGACGAGATCGGCAAGGCCGCGCTGTTCCTGGCTTCCGACATGTCTTCGTACATGACAGGCAGCCAGATAGTCGTTGACGGCGGGGCCTTGCTTAGCTGAATTATTAGCTGTGGTAAGCTGAACTTATGTCGAAGAAGCCGCATAAATATCATAAGGTCCACGATTTCCTGAAGCACCATCCTATGGGTGTTTTATCAACAGTGTCACCGGACGGCGCGCCCTGGGCCGCGGCTATCTACTACGTAGCGGATGAGGATTTTAACTTTTATTTTGTCACGCGCGCCGAAACATCCAAGTATCATAATCTGGAAAAGACACCGCTGGCAGCCCTGACTGTCGCTGATGCCGCCAGCCAGAAAACGGTCCAGGTCGCCGGCAGCGTGACCAAGGTTCCGGTGAAGGATTATACGGATATAGTGTTCAACAAGCTGGCTAAACTTAGGCCTAAGGACGATCTGCACTGGTCACCGCCGCTTTCCAAACTGCACAAGGGCAACTACATACCGCTCCTCTTGACTCCTTCCAGGCTTCTCTACGCGGACTACAAGCACGTCCGGCGCGATCCCAAAGCCGACTACATAGAGCAGATCATACCTTAGATAAGACTTCTGGGACCATGCATAACATAAACCTACGCTAGACTGCTACAATAGATATTGACATGGCAGGACTTAACATCGGAACGCCCACGGGCAACCAGGCGAGTACGAGTACGCAAAATCCTCAAGCGGCGCCAGCCCAGACTATTGGCGCTTCGTCCAAATCCGGAGGCGTGCAGCCGGGTACGGCATCCGGCGTACTACAGCCCATAGGTGTAAATCTGAATAATCCGGCGCTTACGACAGTCAGCTTGGCTGATAGTACTCCGGCCCAGGCCCAAACTTCTAGGCAATCGGCCGCCAAGCCGGCCCAGCACCACATAAATCCGGCGTTATTCATAGTTCCGGTCGCACTGTTCCTAATAGCCCTGGTGGTATTCTGGTCGATCCACCGTTCAGCAAAAAACACAACAGATTGATCATAATCACGGTTGCGCTTTTATCTGCCGGGCCGTTATCATATAGCTGACACCTCACAAAAACAAAAAATTAAAAATAAATAAAAAGGATACGCATGAAAGGAAAAAACGGCCTGGCATTTGAGTTGGTCGCCACGTCCAACATCAACTTGCTAAGGATCGACCGTCTACTAAGAAAGCTCTGAAGCTTCGGGAGCTTCCGGCGGCATAACGAAATCCCGCCACACCTCGTTCCGGGGATCGTCAGGATAGAATTCCACTACTTCCAAAGCAACTTCTTTTACAAGTCGCCAACCGGCTTGAGCCAGCGGCTCTGACTCCGTGCGCATGTATCTTCCTCCACCGCCAGGTCCGGCTCTTCCTTCAACCGCCTTAACCATACCCATCCTGTCCATCTGTTCAATCTCACGACCAATATGATGGTACGCAGCCTGCGTTTGGAGACCAAGGTTACCTAATTCCTGTCGCAGTTCCGTGGCTCTGACCGAAGGCGAGCCATCTTCTGGTGTAGCCATAGTGATCTTGCCAATGGTGGCCCGGATATCCAACCGATGTACGGGGCCGTAATTGAATGTTATGAATTCATCGCGAGAAACTCTTCCCATAGACTTATCTAAACACAGAGTAGCGTCTATTGCAAGTTCAGTAGATTTTAACTAGCTTAAGCGCAAAGAATATGGTTGTGTCAGGTGATACTTCCCGGGTCGCGCTCGGGAAGCGCTATATGGCCGGGGTTGGGGTTGCCGGGTGCCGCTACCAGCGGAATCTGCGCGCCTATACGTCAATAATGGTAGCGGCGAGTGGGATTGAACCACTGACCTCAGGCTTATGAGTCCTGCGCTCTAACCATCTGAGCTACGCCGCCTCGTTCGCATGGCTTGCAAGGCTGTAATATAGCATGATGCACATCTGTTGACCAGCCCTACCTATTGATACAATGGAAGCTATGGACGTAGCGCTGACCAGTCCTGGCAGTTATGTGATAGCCGTAAGCGGAGGCGTTGACTCTATGGCTTTGCTTCATGCTTTGCGTCAAAAGAATCTTGTTTATGATGAAAAACCTTGGAAATTAATCGTGGCGCATCTGGATCACGGCATGCGTCAGGATTCGGTGGAAGACCGGCGCTTGGTACAGGAGACTGCGCGGCGGATGGGTCTGCCGTTCGTATATGACGAGGCGCGTTTGGGCGCCGGCGTGGGCGAGGCTGCCGCACGCACGGCGCGCTATGATTTCCTGCACGGTGTACGGCGCGCCGCCGGCGCCCGCGCCATCGTCACCGCGCACCACCGCGACGACGTACTGGAGACGGCTATCATCAATCTGGTGCGCGGCAGCGGCCGCAAAGGTCTGACCTCGCTTGGCAACCGGCAGCATGTGGAACGGCCGCTTCTTCGTGTCCCTAAGTCTTACATCGTCGCCTACGCCAGGGACCAGGGGCTGACATGGCACGAGGATAGCACCAATCAGAACATGGACTATCTGCGTAATTACGTGCGCCACCGTCTGCTACCGCGGCTCGATGAAGCGTCCCGCGAACGGCTGTGGGAGATAATCAGCGGTCTGCGCGAAACCAACCGTGAGATTGACGGCCTGATTGCGGACCGGCTGCGCAACCAGGCGGCCGGAAAACTTGACCGCGGCTGGTTCATCAGTCTGCCGCACGACGTAGCCAAGGAGACCCTGGCCGCCTGGTTGCGCGAAAACGGCCTCAACAATTTCGACAGTAAGACTCTGGAACGTCTAGTGATAGCCGGCAAGACTGCCGCCGCCGGCAAGACTTTCGACGTCTTTGGCGGCGCATCCTTAAGCGTCAACAAACATGATTTGGCACTCGTGGGCCGTGAGCGCTAGCCAAAAAATAATGACCGGGGTATAATAGGAATCCATGGATAGGAAACCTCGCAGACCGAATCCCAAGAAGAGTCCGGCCAACCGCCGCGGAATGAAGAATGCCGGCTTCGTGGCACTTATAATCTTGTTCGGACTGATAATCTATGCGGCATCCAATCAGCCTGCTTCGCTTAAGTCAATTCCGGCTACCAAGGCCATACAGGAGAATAATGCCGGCAAATACAATTCTATAGTGGTCAATGGCAACCAGCTGGATATCACGCCTAAGGGCGAGAGTCATGCCACGCTAAAGACTTACGTCGACGGCAACTCCAGCCTGAAGGAACAGGGCTTCAATACCAAGAAAGCGACCATCAGCTACAAGCCGGAGAACAGCGGCAGTTCGGGCTGGGTCAGTCTGGCTGAATCGGTCATACCAGTGGTCATAATTGCCGGCGTTCTGTACTTTATGCTAAGGAGCGCGCAGGGCCAGGGCAACCAGGCGCTCAGTTTCGGCAAGAGCAAAGCCAGGCTTTATGGAAACGAGAAGGACAAGGCAATCTTCAATGACATCGCCGGTTCCGACGAAGCCAAGCAGGATCTGCAGGAAGTCGTGGAGTTCCTTAAATTCCCCAAGAAATTCGCTAGCATGGGCGCGCGTATACCCAAAGGCGTACTGCTGGTAGGGCCGCCGGGTACCGGCAAGACGCTACTGTCCAGGGCCGTGGCCGGCGAGGCTAACGTTCCGTTTTTTAGCATATCCGGTTCGGAATTCGTAGAAATGTTCGTAGGCGTAGGCGCCTCCCGCGTGCGCGACCTGTTCGCCAAAGCCAAGAAAAACTCGCCTTGCATCATATTCGTAGACGAAATTGACGCCGTCGGACGGCGCCGCGGTTCCGGCATGGGCGGCGGACACGACGAACGCGAACAGACACTGAACCAGATTCTGGTCGAAATGGACGGTTTCGAACAAGGCCAGAACGTCATAGTACTGGCCGCCACCAACCGCTCCGACGTACTGGACCCTGCGCTGCTCAGGCCTGGGCGCTTCGACCGCCGCGTGAACATCAGTCTGCCGGATCGAAAAGACCGCGAAGCCATCCTGAAAGTGCACTTCATCAAGAAGCCGCTGGCCAAGAATGTCGACCTGGACGCTCTGGCCGCCAAAGCCGCCGGTTCCTCCGGCGCCGATCTGGCTAACATCGCCAACGAATCCGCCATCATCGCCGCCCGCAATTCACATAACCAGATCACACAGGACGACGTCACTGAAGCCTTTGAACGCGTGGCCATAGGTCCGGAGCGCAAGAGCAAGGTCATGACCGAAAAAGACAAGGAAGTCACCGCTTATCATGAAGCCGGCCATGCCTTGGTGGGCCACGTACTCCCTGACGCCGATCCGGTACACAAGGTAACCATCATCCCGCGCGGTCAGACCGGCGGCGTGACCTGGTCTATTCCGCCCGAAGACCGCATGTTCACTTCCATAGTCCAGTTCAAGGACTCACTTGCCCGTGCTCTGGGCGGCCGTATTGCCGAAGAAGTCATACTTGGGTATGACCACGTAACGACCGGTGCCAGTAGCGACCTTCCGGCGGCTGCCGACCTGGCCCGCGACATGATAGTCAATCAAGGCATGGGCAAGCAGCTGCGCAACCAGGTCTTTAAAGTCGATGACGGCATGATGATCGACAAGCTCGTACATGAACGCGACTACTCCGACGAAACGGCCAAGATTATAGACGACGAAGTCGAAAACCTGATAACCGAAGCTGCCAACCGGGCCAGGATTGTCATAAAGGCGAATCTGCAGCATCTTGAAAAACTCAAGGATCGCCTGCTTGAAAAAGAAACGGTCGACGCCGACGAAGTCGATAAAGTCCTTAAGGGCGCCAAGATGCCCGCTGCCGCCACGCTGCACTAGTTTCGGTCTGTTACGCGGCCGCCACCTGCTTTATACTGTAGGGTAATAATATCCTATGAAAATGCATGAACCCCGACAGAACTTCTAAGAAGAAGAGCCGCATTAACATCGGTAGCGCCGCAGCCCTGTTGATTGCGGCGACTTTTGCTGGCCAGCTTCTGGGCTTTCTGCGCACCAAGCTGGTAAACAGCAACTTCCCGATCAGCGGTCCGCACGGCACCGACGCGTACTTCGCGGCCTTCAACCTGCCCGATTTCTTCTTTTTCACGCTGGCTGCCGGCGCGCTTGGCGTGGCCTTTATGCCGGTATTATCCGATCAACTGCACAGAGGAAACCGGCAAGCCGCCTGGAAACTATCATCATCGCTTATGAATCTTATGGCCGTTCTCATGGGCGTGGTGGCCGTCATCATGTTGCTTTTTGCAAAGCCGCTCATACACTACGTGGTAGCGCCGGGTCTGGCGCCGGACCAGCTTAATACCGCCGCCGACATCATGCGGTTCCTGGCATTCAACCCGTTGTTGTTCAGCATATCGGGAGTGCTGACCAGCATCCAGCAGACCATGGGCCGGTTCTTTTTCTACGCGGTAGCGCCGCTGTTCTATAACCTGACCATCATAGTGAGCATCTTCATATTCAAGGACAACATAGGCCTAATCGGTCTTGGCATAGGCGCCCTGGCAGGCGGCATATTGCAACTGCTCATCGTCATAATCGGCCTATGGAAGTTCAATTTCCGCTGGCGTCCGGGCATCAATTTCAAGGATCCGGAGTTCCGCGTGGTACTGCGCAACCTGCCGCCGCGGTCGCTTGACCAAGGCGTCGATCAGGTCGAGAACATCGTCGAAACCCACATCGCCAGCGGACTGGGCAGCGGTACCATCACCAACTACAATAATGCCTTCATACTGAGTACTGCGCCTATATTGCTGATAGGTACGGCTATAGCGACAGCGGCATTTCCGCGGCTGACCGCCCGCCTGAGTCAGGGCCGGCCAGACTTGTTCCGCCGTGATTTTCTGATGGTGCTCAGGGCTATGATCTGGATTGCCGCGCCGCTGGTAGTGGTGTGCTTCTTCGGGCGTGGCTACCTGGCCCGGCTTATATATTCGCAGGGCAACCAGCAAATAGCCATTATCTTCGGATATATGACCCTGGCCATCTTCTTCCGCATCATTTACTCCATAATATCCAGATGGTTCTACGCGCAGAAAGATACGGTGACGCCGTTGATCGTGTCGGTCATCGCCATAGCCCTTAATGTTTTCCTAGCCGTAACGCTGGCGCGGCCCAGCGCGTACGGCGTGGCTGGCCTGGCGCTGGCGCAATCCATCGTCGCCGTCTTTGAAGTCTTCATCCTGTCGAGCATAATGCTGTTCCGCGATCCCAAATTATTTGACGCGGCCTTCTGGGGAGGCGTGTTGCGTATAATGTCGGTCACAGGCTTCACCGTGGTAGCCTGTTTCATCATGATCTCCCTTTATCCTCTGGGCCTTAATGACCGCGGCTTCTTTACGCTCGGCAGCAAGCTGGTATTCGTCAGTCTGGTGACGTTCGGCGTACACATAGCCATATCGTCGCTTTTCGGCTTGGAAGAAGTAAAGCCGTTATTCTACCGGCTGAAGCGCCTTATGCTCAAGCCGGTCAAGATTGAAATGTAACGCCTCGTTTTAATGAACGTTTAAAATATTTAGGGTATGTTTGAGGTATAATTATGACCATGCAGGCGTTGACTGAAGACCAAACCGACTATGTCGTAGCCGATCACGACCTTGTCTTTGCGGAAACGGAAGACCAGTATGTGCTGCGCGTCCGCGATATGGCCGAAGACGAACGCCCCCGCGAAAAGATGCTGCGGGGTGGTTCGGCCGGTCTTTCGGTTGCCGAACTCGTAGCCATCCTTTGGGGTGTAGGCAGCCGTAAAGAAGACGTGCTGGCTATGGCCCGGCGCACGGTCAAGGAATACGGCGAAAAGGCTATCAGCAACGAACTGGATCCCCGGCGCCTGAGCAGCACGGCAGACATACCTCTTACCAAGGCCTGCCAGATTGTCGCCGGCTTGGAACTGGGTAAGCGGTTCTACGCGCGGCAATCATCCGGTCAGCCCGTGCACATTCGCAATGCCAAACAAGCCTATCAACACATCCGCGACATAGGACGCAGCCAGAAGGAACAGCTCCGCGGCCTCTATCTGAACAGCCGCTATCAGGTAGTACACGACGAGGTAATTTCCGTAGGAAGCCTGACGTCCAATGTCGTGCACCCGCGCGAGGTTTTCCAGCCAGCCATAGAAAGGGGAGCCGTGGCGATTATACTGGCGCATAACCATCCGTCCGGCCGCTTGGAGCCAACCACTGCGGACGTACACATAACGGAGCAACTGATCGCTGCCGGAAAGGTGCTGGGTATTGAGTTGCTTGACCATCTCATAATTACCGCCAACAAATATGTCAGCATCAGGGATGTCGTCAACGGCGACGGTTAATGAAGCAGAACCAAATCCGCAACTTTTGCATAATCGCGCACATCGACCATGGTAAATCTACCTTGGCCGACCGCCTGCTCGAGCTGACCGGTACCGTCGCCAAACGGGATATGAAAGCCCAGCTGTTGGACAAGATGGATCTGGAGCGCGAAAAGGGGATTACCATCAAACTGGCACCTGTGCGCATGCAGTACGAAGGCCACGAGCTCAACCTTATAGACACGCCCGGCCACGTGGACTTTAGCTACGAGGTCTCGCGCAGTTTGCAAGCTTGCGAGGGCGCGCTGTTGATAGTGGACGCCAGCCAGGGCATCCAGGCCCAGACGCTTGCCAACGTCTACTTGGCCATGGCAGCTGACCTGACGATCATACCGGTGCTGAACAAGATTGATCTGCCCGCCGCGGACGTGGAGCGCGTAAGTTCCGAAGTAATGAGTCTGCTGGCCTGCGACATAAAAGATATACTTAAGATTTCCGCCAAGGACGGTACGGGCGTTCAGTCGGTGCTCGAGGAAGTTGTCGCGCGGGTTCCGCCGCCGAAGGAATCAATCCTGCCCGAAACCAGGGCCTTGATATTCGACAGCTACTACGATGATTATCGCGGCGTGGTTCTGTACGTGCGCGTATTTGACGGCGCGATTCACAAAGACAGCCAGATCAAAATGATGGCTACCGCGGCGGCCGGCTTGGCGCTGGAGGTCGGCGCGCTGACGCCGCAGATGATGGCCGGCGATGCACTGCAAGCCGGCGAAATCGGCTACATCGTCACAAATTTAAAAACCACGCGGGACGCCAAGGTCGGCGACACAATCACGCTGTCTGCCAAGCCGGCCGCCGGCCAACTGCCTGGCTACAAAGACGTCAAACCCTTCGTCTATGCCGGCTTCTTTCCGGAGAGCAACGAGCGCTACCAGGAGCTCAAGGATGCCATCGAAAAACTCAGCTTAAGTGATTCCGCCCTACAGTTCACGCCAGAGAATTCGCCGGTACTCGGCTTTGGCGTGCGCGCCGGTTTCCTGGGCTTGCTCCATATGGACATCGTGCGCGAACGGCTGGAGCGCGAATACGACATGGACCTGGTAGTCACGAATCCGTCCACCGATTATCAGGTAGCCATGAATAACGGCGATGAGTTGGACATAAAGAGCGCGGCCGACCTGCCGGACCCGGCCAAGATCAGCGAAATCCGCGAACCCTGGATCCGCGGCGAGATCATAGTGCCCAAACAGTACGTCGGCTCAGTCATACAACTGGTCTCGAACCGCCGCGGCCTGCAGAAGAACCTGAGTTATATGGAAGACCGCGCCGTCGTCAGTTTTGAGGCGCCGCTCGCCAACCTGCTGACGGATTTTTACGATCAGCTAAAGAGTGTTACCAGCGGCTACGGCTCATTCAATTACGAACTGGCCGATTACCGCCCGGAAGATTTGGTTAAACTGGATTTCTACGTGGCGGGCGAACGTGTCGATGCGCTCAGCGTCATAGTCCACCGCAGCGAGGCCGAAAAACTTGGCCGCGAAACCGTCGCCAAACTCAAAGACGTGATCCCGCGTCAGAACTTCCAGGTGGCTCTGCAGGCCGCCATAGGCGGCCGCTTCATCGCCCGCGAAAACCTCAGTGCCTACCGCAAAGACGTCACGACCGGACTCTACGGCGGCGACGTCTCGCGCAAAAAGAAGGTTCTGGCTAAGCAGACCAAGGGCAAGAAGCGCATGAAACGCTTCGGCAAGGTCGACATTCCGTCCGAAGCTTTCACCGTCATGCTCAAGCGTGACTGATATTACATGACCGTCTTTGTTCCATGGCCGTCTTTGACCCATGATCGCATCTGTCCGCGACCCGATGATGCACCCGGCTCACTCCTTCATTCAGCGATATATGATATATCATATAGATAACAGATTGAGCCATATAATATATTATATATACGATAACCTTATGTCATGTGTATGCCGTCTACGAAAAAACCTGAATATTTGGTATAACTAGTTAATGGATGACGCACTGGCCAAAAAGCTGGCCGCTTATAAACCTGACGGCTCCGTCAAGAAACTTATCAAGGAAACACCCATACTTCTGCTGGTCGGGCCGACCGGCGCTGGCAAGGACTCGCTCAAGGACAAATTGCTGAAGACGGGCGACTATCATCACATCGTTTCCCATACCACGCGAAAGCCGCGCATCAATCACGGCATCATTGAACAGGACGGGCGCGAGTACCATTTCATTAACAAAGCGCAAGCCGAAAAAATGCTCGATGACCATGCACTTATAGAGGCCAAGATTTACAGTGGCAACCTGTACGGCACCAGCGTGGCCGAAATACAGGCCGCGCACAACGAAGGTAAGACCGCCATGACCGACATAGAAGTGCAGGGCGTGGCCGAGTACAAAGCGCTCGACCCGGGCGTGATGGCAGTTTTCCTCCTGCCGCCGGACTTCAAGACCTGGCAGGAACGCTTGCAAAATCGCTACGGCGACGTGGTCGACGCCGAAGATTCGCGGCTCCGTATGCAGACCGCGCTCGACGAACTGAGCCAACTGCTAAAGACCGACTACTACGTACCCGTTATCAACAAAGACTTGGGCACAGTCTTCAACCAGATCCAGGCCATCGTCAAATCCAAGAACCACACCAGCCTGGACGAACCCCGTGCCCGCACCATCGCCGAACAACTCGCCAAAGACATCCAATCCCACCTGGATCAAACCGAATAATGCATAGTCTAAAAGCACATGGGTGATACAACCAAAGAAATAATCGCCAAACTGCAAGACTACAAACAGCAAGGCCTAAGCTACTATCAGGCTACGCAGCAGCTGTTAGAGTCGGGATATACCCAGCTTCAAATCGATGACGCCGAAGACGAATTTCATTATGATGATGTCACTGCCGAACAAGATAGCGTGCCTAACGTCCAAAACCATAAATCAATCGACGAGTCTTATGAAAAGGTTGGGCAAACTCTTATTAAAGATACAAAAAAACGTCGCAAACCCAATATATTCTTAAAAAGCTATACTTCCCACAGCGGGTTTTTCTATGGAGCGATTTCCGGCCGGGTATGGGCTTCGATCATAATAGGTTTTATCTTATCGTTCTATTTCGGAGCGGTGTACCACACTAACGTGAACAATGCCCGTTATTGCAACGACTTGCCCATATTATACGTCCATAGCAGCGGAAAGAAGTCCACGTACTGCGCAATGGCCCGGGCTGAGGTGTACGGATGGCCCATACGAGGAGAAACCGTAAAATATTATGTGCAAGATGCAGGCATGTTCACTAATTCTAACAGGGGCGTTGAAACTCTCAATTTCTTGTTTTTCATAGCATTAACCTACCTTAGTCTGCGCACCGCAGGCTACCTGCTAAATCGTTGGCACTCTTGACTCCAGAGTGCTAAAATTATAAAATGCAGGCATTATGACGGAGCGCCAGCAGAGCATTTTAAATGCCATAGTCGAACAGTACGCTGAGGTTGCCAGCCCGGTCGGCAGTAGCCTGCTGGCCAAGGCTTTTAACGTCAGCTCGGCAACCATCCGCGCCGAGATGGCAGCGCTGGAACAGCAAGGCCTCATCATGCAGACACACACCAGTTCCGGCCGCGTGCCCACCGACAAGGGCTACCGTCTCTATGTCAACAGCCTTAACGAGTTAAGCGACAAAAAATTGCCGGAAGGCCGCGCCGAAAAAGCCCTGGCCGCCCGCGTCCAGCAGGCCGGCGCGCCGGAACGGATGATCAGGAACGCCGTTGATACGCTCGTGGAACTGACCCACAACCTGGGCTTGGCCACCATCGGCAACCAGCTTTACATGAGCGGCCTGAGCAACCTGTTCGCCCAACCGGAATTCATCAGCGGCGTGCAGGCCCAGCAGGTCGCCCGCCTGCTCGACAACCTGGAGCCTTGGCTGCGCGAGGCCGCTCCGAACAAACCGCTTAGCGTTTACATCGGCCAGGAAAACCCGGTCGGGCGGAGTGCCGGCGCCAGCTTGGTCATCAGCCGCTTCCGCAGTCCGTTCAGCGACCGCAGCTACATCGGCACGCTCGGTCCGACCCGCCAGAGCTACCGCGACGTCATGACCCTGGTAGAACGCGCCGGCCAGGAGCTGGAGGACGTGCTTTATGATTAGCAGTATATCGAAAATTAATAGAACCCTAGAAGACGGCAGGGATCGCAAACATATTTATGACGAGCTACGCGAAGCCGCCAAAGGATTAAGCATAGATATAACCGATAGGGTTTTGCTGTCGGGTATAGCAGGTGACGCCGAAGAAGCAGTTTGGCGCGTGCGGGAACTTCACGGCGAAGGAGTAGAAGGCGGATTCACTTTCAGGGAGATTAGTGTAATCCAGGCGCTTGCCTTTTGCAAGACTGCGGAAATAGAAGCGGTAGACCAACCGTGGGCAGGCGGAGAATACCGCTATGACTAAGCCGAAAGACAAAAAACCGGCTGGCGGTAAAGATGGCATTACCGACCAGGCTCACCAGCAGATCCAGGAATTAACCCAGGCCTTGCAGCGCGAACGAGCCGATGCAGTGAACCTGCGCCGCCGGCACGAAGTGGAGATCGTCCAGCTCCGCGGCCGCGTCAAAGCCAATGTGGTGCAGGAACTTCTGCCGGTAATCGACAACTTTGAACGCGCGCTTAAACACGTGCCCAAGAACCTGGAAGGCAACGACTACGTCAAAGGCG